>NZ_JADEXU010000057.1 GCF_015206895.1 Nostoc sp. LEGE 12450
TCCCAATCCCCAGTCCCTTACCCGTTCATCTCCTGGACAAAATTTGTATAGACATTACCCTGCAAAAATTGTGGAGTTTCCATGATTTTTTGATGAAACCCAATAGTGGTAGGCAGTCCAGTAATTGCACATTCCCGGAGTGCGCGTTTCATGCGGTTAATAGCAGTGGGTCGGTCTGGGGCCCAAACAATTAACTTGCCGATTAAGGAATCGTAGTAAGGCGGGATTTGGTAATCGGTGTAAACGTGAGAATCAATCCTAACACCAGGGCCTCCAGGGGGGAGATAGCCACTAATCCGTCCAGGAGAAGGGCGAAAGTCATGATCTGGGTCTTCAGCGTTGATTCGGCACTCAATTGAATGGCCCCGCAAAACTACTTGCTCTTGAGAAAGCTTGAGTCTTTCTCCTTGGGCAATCCGAATTTGTTCAACAACTAAGTCTATTCCAGTAACCATCTCTGTTACAGGATGTTCTACTTGAATCCGGGTGTTCATTTCCATAAAGTAGAATTTACCGGATCTATCCAAGAGAAACTCGATAGTACCTGCCCCACTGTAATTAATGAATTGGGCAGCTTTGACAGCAGCTTGTCCCATTTTCTCACGCAGGTCTTCATCAAGAGCCGGACTGGGGGCTTCTTCTAGTAACTTTTGGTTCCGGCGCTGAATTGAGCAATCCCGTTCACCCAAGTGAATGACATTACCGTAGTTATCCGCCAAAATTTGAAATTCAATGTGGCGGGGACGTTCAATAAATTTTTCGATGTAAACGCCAGAATTCCCAAAAGCTGCTCCTGCTTCCCCTTGCGCTGCCAAGAAAAGTTTGACAAATTCATCTTCAGAACGGACTAGGCGCATACCTCGCCCACCGCCACCTGCTGTGGCTTTAATCATCACTGGATAGCCGATTTCCTTGGCGAATTTTAATCCTTCTTCCTCGGATTCTACTAACCCCTCACTACCTGGTACTGTCGGGACTCCAGCTTTTTGCATGGTTTCTTTGGCAGTGGATTTATCCCCCATCAGCTTGATAGCTTCTGGAGTTGGGCCGATAAAAGCAATATGATGGTCGGCACAGATTTCCGCAAACCGGGCATTTTCTGCCAAAAAGCCATAACCTGGGTGAATAGCAGTCGCATTGCGCGTCAATGCGGCAGCAATAATATTGGGAATATTCAAATAACTTTTACTGCTAGCTGGTTCGCCAATGCAAACCGCTTCATCAGCAAGTTGGACGTGGAGAGCATTCCGGTCAACGGTGGAGTGAACCGCAACTGTCGCAATTCCCATTTCTTCACAGGCGCGGAGAATGCGAAGGGCTATTTCTCCCCGATTGGCAATTAATATTTTGTCAAACTTCATTTTTTAGTTTCGATATCATTACCAGTAGATTCACATTTTCTCTGATCCAAATTGAAACGACGCTTCCGCATTATTTCAAATTATCACAGGAGATTCGCCACCCTGACTCTAAGCAAACTCGCATATTGCAGGCTTGTTGCCTCTACGGGTTTTACTACACTAACAACATTGCTGCTGTAAGTCTTGGCTAGCTTACCAAACTGGGTTTTTGCGATACGCCATCGCACCGTTTCTCCCACAGTCGCTCTACCCTTTTTAATATCACTTGTGCAGATGCCAAATTTCTGTCAGTCTGATACCGCCTTGAAGAAATTTATATTTTTGAGAAATATAACTTTAGATATCACCTTACTATAATTATTTTCTTATGCTATAGTCTATCTTTAGACAAGCCGTGCGGATGTGGCGGAATTGGTATACGCGCACGCTTGAGGTGCGTGTGGGCTATGCCCTTGCGAGTTCGAGTCTCACCATCCGCATATTTTGTTGATTAGTCAAGGGTCAATAGTCAATGGTCAATAGACCTGAGACTGTTGACCCTTAAATCTTGGTATAGCTCTGGTTTTTTATGCTTTTATAGAGATACGTGAAGTTTTGTAAAAAGCATTGAGTATTACTTTTACGCCGACAAACAACTTAACACAGCCAGCAGCTTGGCATCGCCTCACTCCGATTTGGCAAGGAGGGGAGGAAGTAATTCAAAAAAGTTTACCTCACACTCAGCTAGCACCTGCTTGGCAGCTCATGCTTTTGGGTGACGGCTCTCCAACACGTCACCTAGAATTGCTTACAGGCGAGCCTGTAGAAGTAGATGTCATTGATATGTCATTGATTGGCATGGATTTGGATGCTGCACCTGATTTAATCCAAGCTGTTCCAGGACCGCGACTACGGCGACAAGTGTGGCTGCGGACTGCTTCTGGTCAACGATTAGCTTATGCTACCTCGTGGTGGGAAGCCAGTCATGTAGATGAGTATTTGCAAAATCGTTCATTACCAATTTGGGCAAGTTTAGCTCGTCTCCGCACAGAGTTATATCGGGATGTTCGAGGGATTTACTATGGTGACTCATCGGCGCTAGAGTCTGGTTTTGACGTAACTGGGCCTTTTTGGGGTCGCCACTACTTGTTTTGGCATCATGGACAGCCACTAACCTTAATTTATGAAGTTTTTTCGCCTTATTTAACTAAATATTTGGGAGCGATGCAATTGAATTCCCAAAATCGGTAAAAAGCCATGATGTGGTGCGATGGCGTAGGCGATCGCTATCGAGCAAAACCAAGTAGCAGAAATTGTACAGTTAAACATCAAATAACATTGAATTATTGTTGCAGCGATCGCCTCTGATAGTAGTGCTGTTAAATTAGTGAGTTTTCGGTAATGATTTGCCGTTGTTAGTCCTACTGATGTTCACAAGAAAGGCATGAGGAAAGGTTTAATGAATACTGTTGTGCTAAATCTAGAACCGATTGCTCATTTAAGCGATGAGCAATTTTATCAATTGTGTGTTGCCAATCGTGATTTAAGCCTGGAGATGAATGCAGCCGGAGAATTAATAATTATGCCACCAGTTGGAGGAGAAAGCGGGAATCAAGAAGCTGGACTGATCGCTGATTTAGAAATTTGGAATCGTCAAACTAAATTAGGGAAAGTTTTTAGTTCTTCAACTATCTTTATACTTCCAAATGGTGCAAAACGTTCTCCTGATGCTGCTTGGGTAAAATTGGAGCGCTGGGAAGCTTTAACACCAGAACAACGAAAAAAATTTCCGCCACTTGTACCCGACTTTGTAATTGAACTGCGATCGGAGACAGACCGGCTGTCACAGATTCAAGAGAAAATGCAGGAATATATCAAAAATGGTCTGCGTTTGGGTTGGCTGATTAATCCTCAAGATCGTCAAGTTGAAATTTACCGACTTTTGAAAGCTGTAGAAGTTGTGCAAATGCCGGGGATTGTTTCTGGAGAGGATATATTACCTGGATTTGAGTTGCAATTATAGGTTGTCGCAAAAAATATTGCAGTCATTATGTGGTGCGATGGTATATCCGGCCATCGTAGGCGATCGCTACCGAGCAAAGCCAAATAGCTTAAATTCACTTGCAGCTTTGTCCAGTTAGTTATATTCTCTAATTGCTTGGAATCACAGATTTACTTGCGGAAATCTCCGAATGAGGCATTAATTTTAGGGAAACGTCCTACGAAATTCAACAAAGCGTGTTAAAAATGATAACTGAATCAAAAACACAGCTTTTGAAAGACTAGGGAAGATTGATTACCGAAGTATCATCAACATTTAGGGTGGAAAATTTAATCTAATTAGCTGTCCTAAAGAATGGTTAAACCAGTTGGTGTACTTAACTAATCAAGCAAGTAATAAGTTTGCAAGTATAAGGTATAGGTTTCGATGGCACCGCCTCTTGTGTCTGTTCCAATGAAGAAAAATAAGAAACCCTCTCTGGTGCTGACGCTCTCGGCTGCTGGGCTATTAATTGGTGCAGGGAGTGTCGCATACTGGTTGTTAAGCCAGAGACAAATATCTTCCAGTGATTTGCTCGTAGGTGCAAATATTATTCCTGGTGATGCACTGTTTGCGGTTTCTCTAACCACAGATCCCCAGCAATGGCAGAAATTGCGGGAGTTTGGGACAAGAGAAACCCAAGCAGAACTGGACAGAAATTTAGTAGAATTGCGCGAGCGCTTTCTCACTAATAATGGTTACGACTTCCAGAAAGATATCGCCCCTTGGGTAGGCAATGACATTACAATCGCAATTCTTGCCCCAGCAACAGCAAGCAAAGCTGTACCCAAACCAGTTACCACTAATGAAGATGCTGCTAGCGATCAGCAGTCGATGGTAATGGTATTACCAGTAAAAAACCCAGAAATCGCCAAAAATATTTTGGCACAACCCAAAACCCTTAAACAAGGCAAATGGATTGACCGTATTTATCAAGGGATCGCCATCAAACAAAGTGAAGGACAAACAGGGGAAAACTTATCAGCAGCATTAATAGATGGGCGTTTTTTAGTCATAACTGATAGTCGCAAAGCCACAGAACGAGCGATCGATGCCTATAAAAATCAAACATCCCTGGCGACAACAGGGGGCTTTGCTGAGAATTTTCCGAAAATTTCCAATTACCAACGCTTTGGCCAGTTTTACGTCAATGTGCCAACAGCAGCTAAAATAGCCGCAGCTTCTCCAAACCGCCCTTTACCCGCTCAAGTTTTAGCTCAACTGCAAAATAACCAAGGTTTAGCAGGGACAATGACTTTAGAGGCAGAAGGAATCCGCTTCAAGGGTGTTTCTTGGTTAAATCCTAATAGTCAACGTGTGCTGGCGGTGGAAAATAAAGCTGGGAAAATGCAAAGTCGCGTACCAGCAGAAACCTTAATGATGCTTTCGGGAGGAAACTTACAGAGGTTATGGGGAGATTACGTTTTAACATCTCAAGGAAATCCCCTCTCACCGATCGCACCAGAACAACTCAAAGGTGGGATAAAATCTCTTACCACTCTAGATTTAGATAAGGATTTGCTCAGTTGGATGAAAGGCGAGTTTTCCTTATCAGTGATTCCTAATACTCCCAAAGAAGGTTCACCAAATGATTTTCGTGCGGGTTTGGTGTTCATGGTACAGGCTAGCAATGCCGGCGGGAAAAGCCTACGCAATTCAGCCGAAGCATCCATAAAACAATTGGATGATGTGATGAGAAATCAATACCAATTCCAAGTGCAACCTGCAAAAGTTGCAGGGCAACCTGTTGTCAACTGGGTTTCACCTTATGGTACTTTAACTGCCACCCACGGTTGGTTAGATGGAGATGTCGCCTTTTTAGTAGTGGGCGCTCCTATCACTGATAAAATTGTTCCTAAGCCCAACAACACATTAGCTAGCACGATCCCATTCCAACAAACAGTTCCTACAGAACCAAATCCAACAAATGGTCAATTTTTTCTGGATGTGGAACGAACTGTGAACAATTTCCCTTTACCAACTCTAATTCCCAATCAACAAACTTTGCTAGGTGCAACACGCTCAATTGGGATGACATCTGCTGTTAGCGACAGTCGTAGTAATCTCTACGACATTTTTATAGCACTTAAGAAAGTTAGTAATACGACTCCCTTGCCTAGTCCAGAAAGCAATAAGAATAACTCTTCTAGATAGGAGAGTGAAAAATAGGGAGTGGAGAGACAAGAAGAATAACCGATGCCCAATGCCTTATTTCCAATTTCTCCTGTTTCATAACCCTGTAAGCATATAGGATCAGAACAGTCAGAATCCATATTTTAAATCATCCACGGAGAGAAAACTTTATGAATCTGGTTGTACTCCAGAACTGGCTGGACAATGCCTCCTTTGCCATATTATTCCTAACAATGCTGGTGTATTGGGGAGGAGCGGCTTTTCCGAATCTGCCTTATCTAGCCGCTTTGGGGACAGCTGGGATGGCGATCGCTAATTTGTGCATGGCGACTCTACTAGGGGCAAGATGGATAGAAGCTGGTTACTTTCCTCTAAGTAATCTCTATGAATCCCTGTTTTTCTTAACTTGGGGAATTACCACCGTCCATCTAATTGCTGAAAGTAGTAGCCGTAGCCGCTTAGTAGGAGTTGTTACAGCTCCGGTGGCAATGTTGATCGCTGCTTTTGCGACGATGACATTACCATCCCAGATGCAAGCGTCAGAACCCCTAGTACCTGCCTTGAAGTCAAATTGGTTGATGATGCATGTCAGCGTCATGATGTTGAGTTATTCTGCTTTGATGGTGGGTGCGTTATTAGCGATCGCTTTTCTGATTGTCACTCGCGGTCAAAACATCCAACTACAAGGTAGTTCTGTCGGTACTGGTGGCTATCGCAGCAATGGTTACCGTTTACACAAAGCAGCTGAACTAATTTCTCAACCAGCAGCCCCTTCTGCTGAAAATAACGGCTTTGCTCGTTTTGAAAGTAGTAGCAACGGCAACGGTAACGCTAACACTGCTGTTTTGAATTTAGTAACTACTTCTGAACCTCAAACAGTAGCATCAGCCGAACCTCTTTCACCTCAGCGCCTTAGCCTTGCCGAAACCCTCGACAATATCAGCTATCGCATCATCGGACTCGGATTTCCCTTATTGACAATTGGCATTATTGCCGGTGGCGTTTGGGCTAACGAAGCTTGGGGTTCTTACTGGAGTTGGGACCCTAAAGAAACTTGGGCATTAATCACCTGGTTAGTATTCGCCGCCTATCTCCACGCCCGAATCACTCGTGGTTGGCAAGGCCGCCGTCCCGCAATTTTAGCCGCCACTGGCTTTGTTGTTGTTTGGATTTGCTATCTCGGTGTGAATCTTTTGGGTAAAGGTTTGCATTCTTACGGCTGGTTCTTTTAATAACCTCACCCCTAGCCCTCTCCAGCAACGGAGAGGGAGAAAGGAGGAGATTTAAATTTACTATTATCTCTTGGGAATTATTTCGGATGAACTGTTATATCACTAGAAAATATAGATTTAGTGATAGGACATTTTTATGGAAGATGGATTTGAGAGACTTAATCATGATGAAGTTGTGTCTATAGAACCAGACACCTTTAATAAATTAAATATTGCTAAAACTTTTAAAGTCCGTGATTTGATTACCGCAATTAAGGAATATATTGGAGCAGAGGAGACAGATGAAGTAAATTTGTATACTCAAGGATTAAATTGCGAAGTTTTGCAATTTAGTACTCAAGGATGGAAGAAAGGAAAAGTTAGACTTGCTTTAGAATTTTGTCCTGATGAATCAGAATCACCCCTTGATGAGATTTTTCAAAAGCTCAAACAAGTAGAAAAATAAAATTATTTGTAATTGATAATTTAATTATCAATTACAAATAGTTATAATTCCTTTTTTAGAAGATGAACAATATGGTTCAGACTCCAGTTAAAAAACTAACTATTGCTTGAAAACCAATACTAAGTCCAAAAATTTACGCGTAATGACCGAATTATCTCTACTACTTTCCCCGAACTATAACTAGCTATTAAAGAAGTTGTAGCTGCCAGCTAAATTCCAAAACTATGAGGATTTATAATTAATTTGTCTCTCCTGGGAACTATAGATTTAGTTACAGGAGCAAGATTTATGAATGATGAATGGGAACCTCTAAATCCTGAAAAAGATGTTGTACATTTTCACCAAGAAGCGTTTGAAAATTTACCCCGCACTCAAATAGTCTTTCAGCTTTTAAAGGAAGTAAAAAAATTTTGGGCAAAACACTGTACTTCATCAGGTTCAAGAGTATTTGACGAAGGATTTGAATGTTATGTTTTAATACCTGGTCAACAATGGCGGACAGGTAAAATTAGAATCCGCCTAGAATTTTGCCCTGATGAAGCTGAAATTGAAGAAAAACAAGAAAATAATCGCTTAGATATCAATACAGAAAGTTCTCCGCTCGACGACCTTCGGCAGCAACTCAAGGAAGGTGAAAATTAATACCCAAATCGTAATTGTCGATGTACATGAGATAAGAGACAATTATCTGTGTCCGTCGGCGCTAAAAAATCCAAAATGGTATGGACTCCTCTACACGCAAAAATACATCGCACCATCCGATCGCGCCACTTATTTGAGCGCAACCAGCGGCTATTAATCGCTGTCTCCGGCGGACAAGATTCTTTGTGTTTAATAAAATTACTTTTAGATTTACAATCCAAATGGGGGTGGGATTTAGGTATTGCTCACTGCGATCACCGTTGGCGTTCTGACTCCCAAGCTAATGCTCATCATGTTGAAAACTTAGCTGAAACTTGGGGTATATCTTTTTATTTAGAAACAGCGAAGGAACCTATAAATAGTGAGGCTGCTGCACGCGATTGGCGCTATCAAGCTTTAAGTGCGATCGCTCAGACAAACAATTATCAATATATAGTTACAGGACACACCGCCAGCGATCGCGCCGAAACTCTCCTCTACAACTTAATTCGGGGTACTGGTGCTGATGGTTTACAAGCCCTGACTTGGCAACGCCCTCTGACTACAGGCATTATGCTAGTGCGCCCACTTTTAGAAGTCACTCGAATACAAACAGAGCAATTTTGTCAAGAGTTTAAATTGCCAATTTGGGAAGATTCCACCAATCAAGATTTGCAATATGCCCGCAACCGCATTCGCCAAGAATTAATACCATATTTACGGGGAAATTTCAATCCCCAAGTAGAATCAGCCTTAGCTCAAACAGCAGAACTTCTCCAAGCAGAAGTAGAATATCTCGAAAAAGCTGCCCAGCAGTTGCGAGAAAAGGCGTTGGGTATAGGGGATGAAGAAGATTCCCTTATTCCTCTTCTTCCCTTACGGTTAAATCGTCGGGTATTGCAGAAGGCACCATTGGCACTGCAACGTCGCGTGATGCGTCAGGTGTTGCAGCAAATACTTACTGATGCAGCAAGTTTTGAACACATTGAGAAATTAACAGCTTTAATTACAGCGCCAAACCGTTCGCAAACCGATCCATTTCCTGGTGGTGCGATCGCTCAAGTAGAAGGTGACTGGATTTATTTAAAATAGTTAGGAGTTAAAAGTTATAAGTTAAAAATTTTCTTTAATTCATAACTCGTCACTCCTAACTCCTAACTTGTTAAGACGCTAATAATTCTGGCTGAGGCATTAAACCTTGGAGAGTGTGGCGCAACTGGGCGATCGCTTGGACTTGATGATCGCCAGTTTCCTGGAATTTATCCAAAGATTCTGCAATTCCTTGCAGCTTTTGCCGTAAGCCATCAAGAGAATCCTGAATTGGTTGTAGTGCTTCTTGATAAAGATTCACTCGACCACAATATTCAGCAGTTGTTCTTCGCAAGGACAGCAAATTTTCTTCAATCGCTTTCAGCTCTTGACGTTTTTCATCCAAATCATGGGTTTGATTGTCAATCATTCCCTGATTTAGCTCAACACCAGAACGGATTTGATCGATTTCACGTTCTAGCTTTTGGATTTCCTGGGAATACTGTTGTCGCTGGGTTTCAATTTGTAACAGAACCGGTTCTAAATTGACTTTATTACCCTCTTCTTCCTCAACAACAGTATGTCCTTGTCGCCGTAGCAATACAGCTTGGTGTTGCTTGAGAAACTTCTGATGCTGTAACATATTGCGGCGTTGTCCCACCAAACTGGAGTTTAGCATCTGATAGAGGTCTTTTTCATCTGTTAATTCCAGTTCCAAATTGATGTGATCCTGGTCAGATGCTTGGCTTAATTTATTTTGCAGTTCTTCTATAGCTTCTTGTTTATATTCCAGTTCTTGTTCCTGATCGTGAACAAAGGTAGCATCTATTTCCAGTTTATGCTGCAAGTCTTGGACTATCTTTTGTAGTTCTTCTAAAGGCATTTTTTCCAAAGCTTCCACATTCGCTTGCTGACCGAGAACTACATCACTAGACGTTGCAGCTATAGAGTGAATTTGTTGATATAACTCTTCAGCATTTCGTAACTGCTCTTTGATTATCCGGGCATACTCTTGCTTGCTAGTCAGGTCAGCTGTATTTATTTGCAACTGGGCTGTTTGCTGAACTAGAGTATTTTGTGCTTCTTGCAATGCATTTTGGCGATCGCTAAATGTTTGTGACAACCGCTCCACTTCTTCTTGCTGTTGTGCGATCGCTGTTTTTTGTTCTTCTAGTTTTTGCCAGTGCGGGTTTAGAGTCGCTTGCTGCTTTTCCACGAATTCAAAAGCCAGATGCAGGTGTTCCCTGACTGTTTCTGTGGGAGCTACGCGACTAGATAAGCGATCGAGTAACTCACTCATTACCCGACTTTGCTCTTCATCCAAAACCGTCCCCTGTTTAAAATCTGCTTGACGTTCCTCTAGACGGCGCTGCTCACCCCGCAAATGTTCCCAAGCGCCTTCCAATTCTAGGCGGTTGCGTTCAACTTCTGTTTTTAACCGTTCAATTTCCTGGTGGGATGTGTCAACTTCTTGTTTTTGCTGCTCTAGTTGTTGCAACTCCTCTTCCATGTTTTGCAACTGTTCTGAGCGTACTTCCATATCCATTTCACGGCGATTCAACTCTTGCGCCTGAAACGTTAACGACTGTTTCCACTGATCGATTTCATCTTCCTTGAGCTTAAATTTCTCCAATTGGCGGGAAAAATTCTGCAAAATATTGACTAGTGGCCGCCCTGCTTCTTGAATTCGCTGCACTTGACGATTTGGATTCAGTTCAACCAGTACCAAAGCGCCATCATTTAATTTGCTTGCGTCCTCAGCAGCAATCACTTCTTCCGACACAGTACTCCAATTCTGGTCAGTTCGCTGACAAGCTAGCAGTTTCAATTCAGTTTTGCCGCTGCCACTGAGTAAACCACCTTTCTGTTTTTGTACTTCTGCTAAATACAGCACACCGTTAGTCCTTTATTGATGCACTTAAAGTTCGTGTTTTGAGATATACCTTAAATAATTCTGTTAACTTGTCTCCCTGAAACCAGGTTTAGGAAAACAAGACAGACAAAACTATAGACGCAATATATTACGCCTTGATATTTATAAAAGCGATTTAGTCACGCCTTTATATTTTGTACTGATGACAGTGATGATGACTTCCGTGTTAACACTAGCTTTGCCAAAGTGTATTACGAAAGATTAAGGGTTATAGTTGAATCTATTCCCTAATGCCAACAAGGAGAAGGGTAAAAATCTTGCCAATACTCCATAATCAATACTTAAACTACCTGCTCTAAAAATGGAAAAATTGCAGGACACAATTCAAAAATAATATTTAACGGCATTACAAGGAGTACTTTTTAGGTAAATGCAGGGAAATTTAAGTGAAATTGATATTTGCAGTATCCTGCAATTGATTGCGTTGGGACAGCGAACTGGACAACTATGGGTAGAAGCTCATAGCTCTCACCATAACAACAAGCTGAGTGGAGAGGGAGCAAACATTTACCGCCCCAAACAACAGTCTTGGTTCGTCTTTTTCCTCAATGGTCAAATTATCTATTGCCGAGAAGGTGAGAGTAATTTATCCAGAATTAACGATTATTTACGTCATTATCGAGTCGAGATGCGACTCACCGACAAACAGATAGCCTCTCTACCATCAACTGACTCACCAGAGTATGCCTATCTGTGGGCACTTTTGGAGCGAAATATTATCAACCCCAAGATAGCTGGTAGTATCATTCACGGCTTGGTGCATGAAACTCTCTTTGATCTGCTGAGTTTACACCAAGGGAACTTCATTTTCCATCAGGGTGCGGCACTTGCCCCACAATTAAACACTTTTGAGATTGCTCCATTTGTTACAAAAATTACGAAGCAGGTGCAAGAGTGGAAGGAACTCTATCCGCACATTCAGTCTCCCGAACAATTGCCAGTGCTATCTGACAAAGTTCAGCTACAATCATCGCTACCAGAAGCAACTGTAGAGAAATTACAACATTGGGCTGATGGTAAAACATCCTTGCGTCAACTGGCTCGCTATCTCAACCGAGATATTTTGACAGTGGCTAAGGCAATATATCCTTATGTGCAACAGAGTTGGCTCCAACTAGTATATTCAGCCACAACTAAACCAGATACCCACAATGACAACTGGGAATTGAAGGGAAAACACAGGGGGCGGATAGTATGTATTGACGATGCGATCGCCATCGGTGAGACTATAAATTCGATCTTACAACCACAAGGCTATGAAGCGATCGCTCTCACCAATCCCTTAGAAGCACTGAGTCTGGTTTTTCAACTCAAACCCGATTTAATTTTGTGCGATATAGCCATGTTGGAATTGGAAGGGTACGAGGTTTGCGCTATGTTGCGACATTCCACAGCATTTCGGCTCACACCGATTATCATGCTTACTGGTAAAGATGGATTTATTGATCGGGTCAAAGCTAGTATGGTCGGGGCAACAGATTATTTAACAAAACCATTTACCGACACTGAATTACTCATGATTGTAGAGAAATATCTCAAAATAGAATTCTATGAAAATGGGGACTAGGGAATAGGGAGTAAGGGCTGGGGAAAAACATAACTTGTTGATCTACTAAAAGATCAGTTAAAAGATGTTATCACAGAGTCAGCTAACTCAGTGAAACCTCAATATCCAGGAAAATAGTGAGAACATACAATTAATTTATACAGTTAATAATTGCGGAGGAATCAGGGAATGTTCCAAATAGGAACGTCTACATCAGGAGGTAAATAGACATTTATGAGTACAGTTCTGATTGTGGAAGACAGTATCGCGCAAAGGGAGATGATTACAGACCTCCTAAAAGCAACTGGCCTAACAGTTACCCATGCCAGCGATGGATTAGAAGCATTGGAGGCAATCCAAATAGCACCTCCCGATTTAGTGGTGTTAGATATTGTCATGCCCCGGATGAACGGCTACGAAGTTTGTCGACGGTTAAAATCCGATCCCAAAACCCAAAATGTCCCGGTGGTGATGTGTTCTTCCAAAGGCGAAGAATTTGATCGCTACTGGGGTATGAAGCAGGGTGCAGATGCCTACATAGCCAAACCGTTTCAACCAACCGAGTTGGTAGGAACAGTCAAACAACTGCTGCGAGGATAAGGATAAAAGCAATATGGTCAGCAAACCGGACTTTTTAAGTGGTAGCGGTCAAGACCACTTCCGACCAGAATTACAAGTGGAAAGTCCTGAAGGTGAGTTACATTTGAGATTTTACATTCCCTCGCATCAGGAGTTTGCACTACAAGCAACTGGCATCCGGGAGGTAATTGAACTAAGTCCTGATAGAATCACCCCGATTCCTAATGCTTCTCCTTTACTTTTGGGTACTCTAAATTTACGAGGTCGAGTTATTTGGGTGGCTGATTTGGGTCAATTTCTGGGGGAAGCAAGTGCATTAAACACGGATAGAGCGGAAATTTCGGTGATTGCCATCGAGGAGCAAGACACAATAGTGGGTTTAGCAGTAGAGGAAATCGGTGGTATGGACTGGTTGGATGTCCAGAATCTTATGCCACCAACTGGTGTTCCAGATACGATGGTTCCCTTTCTACGTGGAGAGTGGTTACTAAGTACCAAAAATAATCAGTGTCTACGACTGCTCGATCAAATGGCAATTGTACGGAGTGCTAGGTGGGCAGGATGAAATTGGAGGAGGAAATGGCAGCAAGTATTGATAATTACGAACCAACATATCAACAGGCGATGACCGCCTATGTTCAAAGGAATTATGAGGTTGCCGCCACTTTAGTTGATCAAGTGGTGCAAAATCTACCAAATGACCCCAACACTCATTTGTTAAGGGGTCACATCTACTATGTTTTGCAACAGTACGATGTTGCAAAAGAAGAATATCAACAGGTATTAAGCTTGACTAACGAACAAGAAATTATTGGTTTTGCCAATAATGGAATTGAGAATATCAATCAATATTTACAGTCATTCGGTGGACAGATTGATACATCAGGAAGTCAAGAGCAGATAAATTCCTCAGAGATGTCCGATCCACTGGCATATAGCGAACCAGAATTAGAAGATTTGGGCGCTAGTGAGGAGTTTGACAGTAATAACCTTGATTTGAACTTTTTTGGAGAGCATCAAGAAACTGTGGATGGGGTTACAGAACTATCTTCAAATAGTCCATTTGACATCCCCACAGAAGATAGTATTGGAATGGGAAAAATCTCAGATTCTTCTATAGCTTTTGGTGACGACCCTTTTGCTTTGGATGAAGAATCAGAGGAACAAGATTTAAATAGCAGTAGTTATGAGGAAAAAACAGAATTAGATTTGCCTGCTTTTTGGCAGGAAGATATTTCCGAAGAGAGCCATGAAGAATCATTAGTAAATAGTCAATTTTCAGAGAACGAGATAAATCACGATCATGGAAATTTAGCTATTGACAATAATAACTCTTCATCTTTTAATTCACAAACTAGTAGTAGCGAAAATAGTTTCTCTGATTTGTTGAGTGAGCCAAAGTCTTCAGAGCCTAGGATTGGGAATTTAGAATATAATAAATCTAATTTTGGAGACGAGACTTTACTTATTGTTGTTGAAGAGCAACCTATAAATAGTTCAACAACTACAAATAACAATAGTAGATATGATTTGCCTGAAACCGAAGCACATGATTGGTTGAAGTCACAAGATTTGGAAGCTAAACAAGAGTTTCAACCAGAATCATCTGATAATTATTCATCTTTTAAGAGCGATATCCCTCTGGAAGAAAAGCAGATGAAATCAAGTGAAATCATCAGCAAAAATAGCTTTGATGATGAAAATTTTGATATGGAAGCATTTGAGTCTGCCTTTGGCTCAGATGGTTTAAGTTCTTATGAAGGCTCAAACAATATACTGAATGGAGAAAATTCTAAGAGCAGTATTGACTTTTTAGATGACTTTGAAGAATTTGACGATTTAGGAAACATTCCAGGGTTTGACCTGATCGAAGAAGATTCTAACTTCGGTGATGCAGCAATGTATTCTGCTCCAGCAGAAACTAATGGCAGTGTACGTCAAAGCACGGATACTTCTGGAAGCAATGCAGCCGATCGCGAAGAGGAACTATTTTCGATGACTGGTTCCCATGAAGGAGTTCCAGTTTTTAGCCAAACAGATGTCTCGAAACTAGAACCCAACGTTAGCGTCGAGCAAGGCTGGTTAGCACCATTAGAAAATGCTTCTATAGAACGGAAACAATGGTTGATTGCTGGAAGTGTGGGCATTGTCTCAGCGCTAGTTGTAGCCACAGTTAGCTTTGTCGCCACCACATTTTCGCCAGCCCAACAACGTGAATCAGTAAGAAACACAGGTTGGGCAATGTCCCTAGCAGCCGGGATTGCCGGTTTTACCACCGCAGGCTTTATGGGAAATCTTGCACTCAAACAAATTCGGCGCACAACCAATGATCTGCAAGCTCAGTTTGAAGCTGTACGCCAAGGAAATTTGAATGCTCAAGCCACAGTGTTTTCTGAAGATGAATTGGGGCATTTATCCACTGGCTTTAATGAAATGGCGCGGGTAATTTTCACAACGACAAGTGAAGCCCAACGGAAAGCCGATGAACAAGAGGAAGCCAAGGAAAACCTGCAACGTCAGGTGATTCGCCTTTTAGATGATGTGGAAGGAGCTGCTAGAGGCGATTTAACAGTCCAAGCTGAAGTGACAGCCGACGTACTAGGAGCCGTAGCCGACGCTTTTAACCTGACAATTCAAAACCTGCGAGATATTGTGCAACAGGTTAAAGTGGCAGCGAAGGATGTAACAAAAGGTGCAACCAACTCTGAAACCTTTGCGAGAGCCTTATCTAGTGATGCTTTGCGTCAAGCAGAAGAGTTAGCAGTAACACTGAATTCTGTACAGGTAATGACCGACTCGATTCAGCGAGTTGCAGAAGCGGCGCGGGAAGCTGAAACCGTTGCTCGTGATGCTAGTACGATCGCTCTCCAAGGGGGTGAAGCGGTAGAAAATACCGTTGCAGGTATTTTAGAAATTCGAGAAACCGTTGCCGAAACCACTCGCAAAGTGAAGCGGTTGGCGGAATCTTCTCAAGAAATTTCTAAAATTGTGGCGTTGATTTCGCAGATTGCTTCCAGAACCAACTTGTTAGCACTCAATGCTAGTATTGAGGCGGCAAGAGCGGGAGAAGCTGGACGCGGGTTTGCGATCGTAGCAGACGAAGTGCGCCAGTTAGCAGATAAATCTGCCAAATCCCTCAAGGAAATTGAACAAATTGTGATGCAAATCCAAAGCGAAACAGGTTCTGTAATGACCGCGATGGAAGAAGGCACACAACAAGTAATTAAAGGGACAAAATTGGCAGAAGAAGCCAAGCGATCGCTCGAAAATATTATTCAAGTGGCGAATCGTATTGATATTCTTGTGCGTTCTATCACCAGCGACACTGTGGAACAGACTGAAACCTCCCGCGCTGTCGCTCACGTAATGCAATCAGTAGAACTAACTGCACAAGAAACTTCCCAGGAAGCACAGCGAGTTTCAGGTGCCCTACAACACTTAGTAGGTGTATCCCGTGACTTGATCGCCTCCGTTGAACGTTTCCGAGTGGAAACTATGGAAACCAGGTAAAAAAGTTAGGAGTTAGGAGTGAGGAGTTAGAACTAAAAATCACAACTCACAACTTGAAATAAAGTTAGGAGTTAGGAGTAAAAAGTTAGCAATAAAAATTACAACTCATAACTCATAACTCATAATTCATAACTCACAACTCATAACTCATAACTCACAACTCACAACTCACAACTCATAACTCATAACTTTTGCTATGCTGCCGGAACAACAACAGCGGATTTTGGGTTACTTTATCGAAGAAGCCAGGGATCACCTGAATACCATTGAGCAGGGGTTACTGAATCTAGAAGGTACCCTGAACGACCCGGAAATGATCAGTGAAGTCTTCCGGGCGGCTCACTCCATCAAAGGAGGAGCGGCGATGCTTGGATTGACTAGCATCCAGCATACCTCCCACCGTCTGGAAGATTGTTTTAAAGTTCTTAAAGATAATCCGGTTCAGATTGACCAAAAGTTAGAGTCTTTATTTCTTGGTGTATCTGATACCCTAAAATCGCTGTTAGAGCATTTGAGCGGGCCTTACGGTCTTTCTGAAGATGCAGCGAATACTTTGATGTCAGAAACGGAGCCAGTCTTTCAATGGCTGTATGAACATCTAGAACTACTTGTACAACAAGGAAAAAGTGGAGTATCTAGCAATCCTGACGCAACAGAACTACACACAACCTCTGTAGAGAATGTCTCCACACTTACAGAACTTTTCCTGCGACGAGATATTCCTAGCTTGGCAGAAGACACCCATCAGGAATCTCCAGAAATATCTGTCTCAGTAGCACCTCAGCAGGTGCGAGACGCTAACGCTGCGCTATCGCCAGTCACCAATAAAGAACATAATAATTGGGGCGAGTTTCAAGCCCAAGTGCTGCAAACATTGCGAGAAATGTTGCAACTGTTTAAGCAAACCACAACACCCTCAACTCGGCAAAACCTTCAACAATGCTGTTACCAGTTAGTCAAACTTGGTGAGACTTGGAATTTGTCCAAGTGGTGTGGTTTGTGTCAAGCAGCAGCTAGTGCGATCGGCAATCCTGAAAATAGTTATCTGACTTTAGCTAAAATTGTCATTACCGAAATCAAGCAAGCTCAAGAATTAGTCCTGAAAGGTAGAGAAGCCGAAATTGCAATTAGTCAGCAACTAGAAGCACTTTTGAGCTTGGCAGAAATTGATCTGTTAGAAGTTACTCCTAATTTGTTTGATGAACAGTCTGCGGTTTTGACAGAATCATCAACTACGTTAGAGGCAATTTTATCTGGTAATATCGAGCAGTTAGACCTAGCCCAAACAACCGAGGAACTTAATCTAGATAAGGATACTAGCGATAGCGCAGCGTTAGTGAGTCCGCAAGCGTCTGGCTACGCCAACGTCAAGGGCGATCGCCCCTATGTTCAACAAGGGACACCACTTAACGCTGCAACTCACACTAGTTTTTCTTTCACTACACATGACGAAGCACATCCAATCAGTAACAATCTTGACCCCAATGGACCAGAGGTAGGAATAGCTGAGTTAAATACCCTTGCCGATTTATTTGAAGGTGAGACTCCAGAACTAGATGAAAGTTGGCATCAAGAAGAAACTTTAGATATTGTTGCCAGCGATGATTTTGGAATTGATTTCAGCAACACTGACGCTGAGGATGCTCATAGCGATTTATCTGATTTACTCTCCTTGGATCAAGTCGCAACTACAGCCACGACGGAAGATTTATCCCTATTATTTGGCGACAATTTCCTCGAAAAAGAGAATTCAGAACCGCAACATCAACAAAAATCTACTACGATTTCAGAGTTAAGTTCTATTAACGTACTTGATATAAATTTAGACTCTTCTTCCGAAGATTTACAAGAATTTATTGATATTCCTAGTGAGACAAACCAGCTTGCTAGTGTTAACAAAAACGATGCAGTTGAAGATTTATTGACACTGGCACTAGATGATGATGTAGAAATATTGCCTACAGATGAAGTAACTCAACCAGAAACTGAGGCATTCGCCAGTGTGGAACTATCGGCCAATCAACCAAATAGTTTTGATAACTTATTCTCAGAAAGTAGAAATGCAAATTGGGTAGAAGAAATTACCCCTAGTGACTATATAGAATTACCCCAGGAAACAGGCTTCTCTTCAGACAATCTTTTCGCTGAAATGGAAGAAGAGACATTACTGCCTACAAGTGAATCAGAAATCGTTGATTTATTTGATATATCTACAGTAACAACACCTGAATTCTCTCAATCAGAAAATGATCTGAGTAGCTTCTGGAATCAGGAAATTGCAGAGGAACAGGACGATTTCAATTCCTTAATTGAGCAGAATGTAGAAAGAGCATTAGAGGAGAGTTTGTTTGCTACGACTAATGATATTTTTCCCGATAGTCAGCAGCCTATACCTTCTGATAGAGCTAGTTTTGGCTTGGAAGAATTGGATATCAATTTTCAGCACGAAGAGCAGCTAGATTTGATATTCTCATCAGATTCGGGAGATGATTTATTTGATGAATTAGCACAGAGTGACTCAGCTATTTCCTCGGTAATCAGCAATACCTCCACGTCGGAAATGCCTTTTTTCACGCAGCATCTTGGGGAAGAAACTCTCAGACCGCAACAACCAGAAGCTTTAGATTTTGCTCCAGAATTTACTCATCAGCCCCCAGAAATATCTGCTGTTGATCTGGAACTTGATTCATTCGGCTCTTTCGATGAAAATCCGCAACTGCTGTTTGAAAATGTAGCTACGGACTCAACCTATATTCAGATGGAAACCACAGAAAATACTGTGGATGACCTATCTCTTACAGGAACTTTAGATTCAGTCCAAGCACAACCAGATGATTTGTTCGGCTCTTTCGATGAAAATCCGCAACTGCTGTTTGAAGGTGTAGCTACGGACTCAACCTATATTCAGATGGAAACCACAGAAAATACTGTGGATGACCTATCTCTTACAGGAACTTTAGATTCAGTCCAAGCACAACCAGATGATTTGTTCGGCTCTTTCGATGAAAATCCGCAACTGCTGTTTGAAGGTGTAGCTACGGACTCAACCTATATTCAGATGGAAACCACAGAGAATACTGTGGATGAACTATCTCTTACAGAAACTTTAGATTCAGTCCAAGCACAACCAGATGATTTGTTCGGCTCTTTCGATGAAAATCCGCAACTGCTGTTTGAAGATGTAGCTACGGACTCAACCTATATTCAGATGGAAGCCACAGAGAATACTGTGGATGAAGTATCTCTTACAGAAACTTCTTTAGATATTAGTTTTGGTGAAACTTCAGATTCAGCCCAAATAAACTTAGAAAATTTAGGAACGCAAGAGAACAATAACTTAGAAATTGCTTTTGAATTACCAAAAAAACCGGATTTGGAAGACACACATCTGGGTTTTGCAAATGCTTTATTTTTTACAGAAACTGCTCTATTAGAAGTAATTAACCAGGAAGAATTAGAAGAAAAAGCGGCAACACTTGATTCGCAAGATGTCAATGATTTAACACAAACGATTATTCAGGAAGATGTAGAAACGGATTTATATGATTTAGGAGAGATATCTGAATCTGTAACAGTGTCAGAGGACGAAAATGCTATTGTTGTCTCAACTGAAGAATTGGTAACTACAGAAACCTTTGAAGTATCTGTTTCTCCAGAAGATGATTTTGCAGACTTGGAAGCATTACTAGGAGAGGAAGTAGCACTTAACCCCAAAGCTACCTCAATACCAGAAGTAGATTTTGCAGCCCTGGAAGAATTGCTCGGTACGGATAACGACAGCGATGTCCACGACGGGCTACGCCAACGCCAACCCTTCAATACTCAACCAGTTTTGGCAAAAAATGATGTTCCATCACCAGCTATAGATGAATTTGGTGACTTGGAGAAGTTGTTGGCAGAAGCGGATCAAACAATATCCCATTCACCAGCAGCAAAATCGAACACCAGCAAACCTCCCCGTCCCTCTACTCGTCGGGCTGCAAGATTTGAAGAAACGATGAAGGTTCCAGTTAAGCAACTGGACGATATGAGTAATTTAGTCGGGGAGTTAGTGGTAAATCGCAATACCTTAGAGCAAGATCATGAACGGCTACGGCAGTCATTAGATAACTTGCTGATTCAGGTACAACAACTCTCGGATGTGGGCGCAAGGATGCAAGAGTTGTACGAGCGATCGCTCCTAGAAGCCTCTTTATTAGCTGGACGCAAAACGAAAGACTCAGGCTTGCAAGCGCCTGATTCCAATGCTGATAGGGGTTTTAGTGAGTTAGAAATGGATCGTTTTACTCCCTTCCATACACTCTCACAGCAGATGATCGAACGCATTGTGCGAGTCCGTGAGTCGGCAAGTGATATTGATTTTGTCACCGAAGAAACCGAGCGAGTCGCAAGGCAGTTCCGCCAAGTAACCACCCAGCTACAAGAGGGATTAACAAGAGCGCGAATGGTTCCTTTTGCCCAAACTATCGATCGCTGGCGGCGAGGAGTGCGCGACAACGCCATCAAGTGTGGCAAACAAGTGGAGTTGGTAATCGAAGGTGGCGATACCTTAATTGACAAGATGATTTTGGATCATCTGACCGATCCATTAACTCACATGTTGAATAATGCGATCGCTCACGGTATTGAAACGCCAGAAGAACGACAAGCTGCTGGTAAACCACACGTGGGAATTATTACTATCCGTGCTTTCCACCAAGGCAATCAAACGATCATTTCTGTAGGCGATGATGGTGCAGGTATCGATTCTGCCAAGGTTAAGGCTAAGGCGGTGAAGATTGGGATGATTACAGAAGCGCAAGCAAAAGCTATGTCTCGCCTGGAAGTCTACGATTTGCTGTTCCAGTCTGGTTTTACAATCAAAGACCAAGCAGATGAAATTTCCGGTCGTGGTGTGGGTATGGACGTAGTGCGTTCCGAGATTAGCGAAATTCGGGGGACAGTGAACACTGATTCTGCGATCGGTAAGGGAACCACCTTTACGATTCGTCTACCACTGACTTTGAGTATTTGTAAAGCTCTCTGCTGCGTCTCCGATCGCTCCAGGATCGCCTTCCCGATGGATGGTGTAGAAGATACGCTGGATATACCAGTGAAAAATATTCAGCATGATGCCAATGGACAATCATTTATTTCCTGGCGCGATACGGTACTGCCATTCCGACCCCTGAAGGAACTTTTAACCTTCAATCGCCAAATCAGTCGCGGTAATGTCTATGGCGGTACGCGAGATGATGATATGGTTTCTGTGGTTGTGGTGCGATCGGCAAATACCCTGATTGCTCTACAGATTGACCTAGTGTTAAGCGAACAAGAAATTGTAATTAAGCAATTTGAAGGGCCAGCACCTAAACCCATTGGTGTAGCGGGTGCTACAGTCTTGGGTGATGGTCGGATTATGCCTATTGCCGATGTGCTGGAAATAATAGACATCTTCCAGGGACGGATTTCTACACAAATAGGTGGCAATTCTTGGCAGCAGAAAGGGGCTCCCATAGACACCTCTCCTGCGAAGATTGACCCGACAGTGCTGATCGTTGATGACTCCATTACAGTCCGAGAATTGCTATCCCTGACATTTAACAAAGCCGGTTATCGTGTAGAACAGGCGCGTGATGGACAGGAAGCTTGGGATAAACTCCGCTCCGGTCTGCCTTGCGATATTGTATTTTGCGACATCGAAATGCCCCGTTGCGATGGTCTGGAATTACTCTCTCGCATTCAGAAAGACTCTAACCTCAACCACCTACCGATCGCTATGCTCACCTCGCGGGGTGCAGATAAGCACAGACAAATTGCAGCTCAACTCGGTGCTAGTGGCTACTTTACCAAGCCCTATCTCGAAGAAGCTCTCCTTGAAGCTGCGGCGCGGATGTTAAAAGGGGAAAAACTTGTTAGCACTACGAGTAATGTTTAGTTAGTAATGAAAAACTCCATCCCCTTTTGGGTGGAGTTTTGAGGCATGGGGAAGAGTTAACAATGCCCCTGCCGACTTTCAATAAAAAATAATTACTCAGTTTGAATAAATAATCGAAATATACTATACATAGATTTTTTGTGGCAAAACCAAACTAAGATAGTTATCTTTCCAAATTTATGTGCTTTGGTTCGTACCACTTTTTGAGAATAATCTCAAAATAGCTGAAAATATTGCCTAAATGGCAACATTGCTTTGCTGAGTTTAGTTACTGTCAGTGTTAAGTTGATCCATTCTGGATTCTACACTCAGACTTATCTATCGGTTACGTAAAGTTTGTATAAAGTACTATACTTAATCTGGTTTTAGTACTGAATATCAAATTTGCATTATCATCTGCTCAACTTTATATATACGGGAGGAAGAAATTTGGTATACCTAATGATTTGTCTATACCAAAATCTACGTTAGAAAGAGAACAGATTAAACATCTAAGCAAGACATACTATAACGATGTAAAACTACGTTATAGCCTTAAATAACACTGAATTTGGCTGCACGTCATCAGTAAAAACTAAATATGAAGCTTTTCTGTACTTGACTAGTGCTAGATTTAAGTTACTCTTAAAGCGGAATGCTTTATGTAAGAATCTACCCTGACAGAAGTGTATAAAGATATAGTTAAATTTAGCAATTCTGTCCGAGATTTTTAATTTTCAAACTGAATAGTTTGATACGGCGCTCAAAATCCCGATCTACTACCCTAAACAAGGTAGTCAATTAACGACTCAATATTATCTGTCTGGTAATTGTATTGAATAGTTTACAATACCAGTGGATGAGAAAATCTAAAGAAAATATAAAAGAAACTCAAATGACTGTGGTGTCTGGAGGACAAAAGTGTTTCTGAGACTAGCACATCAACATCGACAATTCGTCCAAGACTTGGTAATGAACCTGCAAGCCTTGGCAGTTGTATTAGAGCGACGGGGATATCCTGCTTCTTGTTATACCTGTGGCGACCAAATGAATAGTGCATCGTTTATGGTTAGCTTGGGTGATAACCACCTGATTCGGTTTTTGGTGTCCGATTACGGGATTACTTGGACGGAAATGCGGGATGACCGCGAATTAATGAAGCTAGAAGGCGCGGAGGCAATTAGCCAACTGGACGAACTGGCTGATCTTGTCAAGCAATCTATGCAAACCGATACAGACTCTAAAATTCTTGCCAAGAAATATTAAGGTTCCAAAGGTCGATCGCAAATTAGAAATCGATTATCGGTAATTGGTAATGATGGCTTAGTTAGCGATCGCTCTTAGTCTGTTCTCCATTACCATCAAGTGATTGGCTCGTAGCCCATCGCCTATTTTTTTCTATCTGCTAAAACCTCACGAGCCTGATTTTGAGCTTTTAGCTGAAAGTTAAAACGCACTGTTAATCAGAATTAGCATAATAATTAGTAATTACTAATTCATAATTCCTAACTAAAAAATAGGTTAAGAAAAATTGCAACTATCAAGCAACCAACATAATTATGCTTGAGTTAAAACCTGTTTACATAAAGAAATTATGAATTATAAGTTATGAATTATGAATTTTTAATGAATTTTCTCGGTGGCAATCAGCCACAAAGTTGAATAAGGCATCCTTTGACAGAGATGGGAAACGGTCAACACCTAAAGTCCATTGCCAATTAAAATAAAGGATGCCCAGTAGTACGGGTGACTAAAATTACTAACTGCTGCCACGGGTACATTGTGGCTTCTTATTTTCCAGTCTCCAGTAATTAATGAGACTTGAGCTTGTCGTAAGGTTTCAGCTTTAGTCAACTTATCGGTGGTAAGGATACCATAAAAAGCACTCATAAGCGCTTGTGTCCCACCATCATCTACAGACCACAGCGAAGCGATCGCGGCTCTTGCGCCGGTTTGTTGCATTTGATAGCCAAAGCCCAAAATTTCTTCACCGTTACCTAACTTACCTCCTAAGCCGGTTTCACAGGCGCTCAACACGACCAAATCTACATGGGGGAGTGACCAAGTGGCGACATTTCTTAAGTTAACGCGATCGCCATTTCCGAATAAAATAAACGAATCTTCTGGTTTACCGACCACAAAGGCTGCATGAGTCGCTAAATGGACAATTGTATAATCATCCATTTGGGGTACAGCGACTTTGGGGCTAAAAGCATCATCTAAAAGCTTCGTAGTTTCAGGAACCGTAGCAGCTAAGTTTTCCACTTCTTGCGTTGCAAAGGGCAAACCAGCAAAAGCAACCTGTCGATTCCCAACTTTAATCTGATAATTACCTTTAGTAAAAGCACCAGCTAAAACCCGCAAAGTAGATTCTTGTGGGGTATTTAAGTTAGTCAGACTGGCAGATGTAATGTGATTGACACCCAAACGCTGCACTAACCATTGTTTGCCATCATATAAAGCAGTTAAAGGAATATAGCGTAATTGCTCATCTGGAGCATAAATCAGAGTTTGTGTACCTGATTGCTTCAGGTCTTTTTCTATAGGTTTAATTAGCCAGTCATACAATTGGCGTGCAGGTGCTTTGATATTCCGGCTGGGGTTGATTAAAGCTTGGCGGAAAGTACCAATTGTTTGATGGAGATTTTCGCGTTTTACAGCAACAGTGCGATGAATCGGTGGGGATTCAGGAGTGACTAATACCAATTCCAAGCTATCTTTTAAAATCAGTGGATAGAGGATTGCAGATTTTTGAGGCAATCTCGCCAAATTATCCCGAAGTTCGTTGAGATTCTCCAAATCCAAATTTTGCCGCCTAGCTGTACGGCTAATTTGCTCTATCTGTGCTTTCACTGAAGGACTATTAATAAATTCGTTAAATTTATCCAAAAGTTGCTGTTGATTTAAAACTAATTGCTCAATGCGTTGTTTCTGTTCGAGCGATCGCTCCTTGGGAGAAATTTTCCGTAGTGTTGTCAGTTCTTTACCCAACACAACAGCACTATCCAAGGTTTGATCCAGCTTTTGTTTAATTGGTTTTTCTGTAGCCGCTATATTAATACCTTTGACAGTACGTTTATTACCTGGCACAGTCTGGAGATATTCTTCTAGTTCTTCAACTTTGAGTAAATCTATTGTCCTTTGTGCTTCAGCAACACGTTCTTGTTTGAGCAATCGTTCACCCAAAATCCGATATGTCTGGCTAACAGTTATGCTGTAAGCATTTGGTTGTGGCGCACTCAGTGCTGATGGATTCAAGCGAGCTTTTTCACGGTTAATTAAGCAATGCTTGTAGAAAAAAATTGCTAATTCCGGTTGATTTTGAATATCAAATAAGTAACCTATGTTACTGTAGGTTTTGCCAAGTCGAACGAGATCCCCAAGTTCTCTATTAATTAATAGGGCTTGCTGATAGGATTGAAGTGCTTCAGGATACTTTCTTTGACTTTGGTAGATTCTGCCGATGTTATTGAATGTTATCGCTTCCCAAGAGCGCTCTCCATGTTCTCTTGTAATGGCTAGTGCTTGCTGTAATCTCTGCAACGCTTCTTCCGATTGACCTTGCCGAGATTCTTTGATAGCTTCTTCATTGAGCCTTTCAATTTCTAAAAGCTGATTATTCTGGGGTAAAGCTTGAGCTTTTTCTCCAGAGTTGTATTTCAACCTTGTATTTGTGCTTACCTGGTTATTGTCTGGGTATGCCATCCCAAAACCGAGTAAACTAAGTAGAGTTAAAGTAATAAGGCTAACATACCGGAGACTAGGCTGCATAACAAAACACTCCCTATACTCGGAAGTGTAAATATTAAATCAATAAGTTATGGAACGCAATTAATTTTTATGCTATTCCATATTTGAAAAATTTATAGGTGCTTAAAAAAGTGAAAATGTCACAAGAAAAACCCAGCCAACCAAAATTACCACCCACCACTGCTCTTGACAATCCATCAAGTCATGAATTTGGGAATTGGTTTGAATATCCTCTAAGAGTGCAACCCCACCACACTGACTATGCAGGTGTTGTCTGGCACGGTTCTTATCTAGCTTGGATGGAAGAAGCGCGGATTGAATGCTTGCGATCTATAGGGATTGAATTTGCTGATTTAGTTGCGATAGGTTGTGATTTACCAGTTGTAGAACTGTCGTTGCGTTATCACCGTTCAATTCAATTGGGTATGGCAGTGGTAGTAAAAACGCGCATGGCCGAGGTAACAGGTGTCCGAATTAATTGGGATTATGCCATCGTCTCAACTGATGGACAAGAATTATACGTTACTGCCAAAGTGACTTTAGTAGCTTTAGATCGCGAAAGAGGCAAGATTATGCGTCAGTTGCCGCCAAGTTTTAAGGATGCATTAGCCAAGATTTCAGCATTAAATAATGATTGAGTAGTACGCTGTGTCAGAGTTTAACTATCCTTAATAAGTTGCTAAAGTAGGGGAAATTCATGAATTTCCCCTACTTGTCTAGTTAATTTTGTGCTGAATTTAATTAATCTTACTTTTTACTTGCCGGTTTGGATATTTGATAAACTTTGAGTAAACTGCATGATGTGATGCCAAATATCTTGTGGAGTAATGCCAAAACTAATATTTAATAAAATCAGAATTGCGGCAATGGTTAATGCATTCTTCAGAGTGGCTTTCAACAACTTCCACAATATTACGAAGACAATCCAAGCTACAATCAACGTAGCAATCATAATATATAAATTCCTTAACAATAGCCCTTACCTGAGAGGATATTTATTCAGAAAGGGTAATTTTATCTGAACTAAAAATTACTAGTGCTAAAGCTATTAGACCTAATTTGGAATAGCTACTAAAGCCAAGATTTTTTGTCTAACTGTGCCAATGTTATATTATCTGAGAATGAGACAATAATTCAGATGAGAGGCAACTTATTTGGCAATTTGGCAGAATTTAGGCAATATTTTTTACTGGCGAATTTGTATTAATAGTTACAATACTATAATAGTTATATTTTTAGAAGGATATATCCTGTTTGATTTCTAAGAATCAAAAGGCTCAAAGTAGAACGTATGACCGCAAAAATATATACGAAACTTGGAAAGTGGTACAGCCTAGTATATTTATTGTTGGTTGCCCTAGCTTGTGCAACTGGTGCAATGATAAATTGGATTATAACTCGAAGTCAGACTGCTGGTGGTGAGACATCTTTTGCTACAACATTTTTTCTAGCGATCGCTTCTGTCGTGGCAGTTGCCGCAATAGTTGGAATATTTCAAGAAAAGATGTGGGCAAAATGGATTACACTTGGAATCTATAGTTGGTATATTTTTGGTAATATTTATTCAATCATTCAGACATCTTTATTAGACTCATTGGGAACAGATGCAAGAGGGCTTATAGTAACGCAGCTAATCACTTTACTTTTACCGATTTTAGGAATTATTTTCTTATTAGAAAAGCCAAAGAGAAATGTCTCTAGTTAATCAATAAACTTATCAAATAAAGAGTCTAGTAACACATGACAAAGGATGTCCAAAAATGAATTTAGCTGTTAGCCTTCAGGCTAATGCCGAAGGCTAAACAAGAATTGGTCAAAAGCTAGGAAATCTGCATTTTTGGTATCTGAGTAAAGGTTTTTATCGCAGAGAAATTATCCGCGAGTGAGTTTCTAATTTTTCAGTCGCTGTTAAAACTTCTTGTCTTGCCCATTTATCTGCTGCCAAAATGTCATCTAAAGAGGGATTTGCACGGTTATCATTTTGATGGCGATCGCACACCCATTCGATACACCGGGGAATATCTAAAAAGCGAATTTTTTCATCTAAAAATAAAGCTACAGCTTGCTCATTTGCAGCATTTAACACAGCTGGCATCGAACCACCAGCTTTACCCACAGCATAAGCCAACTTCATACAAGGATACTTTTGGTGATCTGGTTCCCGGAAGGTTAAATTTCCAGCCTTGACTAAATCTAGTCGTTCCCAGTTGGTATAGATGCGATCGGGCCAAGATAGAGCATACAGTAAGGGTAAGCGCATATCCGGCCAACCGAGTTGGGCTAAAACGGAAGTATCTTGCAGTTCAATCAGCGAGTGAATAATGCTCTGGGGATGAATGACAATTTCGATATTGTCATAATCCAACCCAAACAGGAAGTGAGCCTCAATTACTTCCAGTCCTTTATTCATCAAAGTAGCAGAGTCTACTGTAATTTTCCGCCCCATCGACCAATTAGGATGCTTGAGAGCGTCAGCAACGGTTACATCTGCTAACCTTTCTACATCCCAGTCTCGGAAAGCCCCACCAGATGCAGTGAGCAAGATTTTCCGCAAGCCAGATTTTGGTACACCTTGGAGACATTGAAAGATTGCCGAATGTTCGGAATCGGCTGGGAGTAATTTTACACCGTGTTTTTCGACTAGGGGTAGAACCACAGGGGCCCCAGCAATCAGGGTTTCTTTGTTCGCTAAGGCAATATCTTTACCAGCTTCAATAGCTGCGATCGTGGGTAGCAAACCAGCACAACCAACGATCCCAGTGACAACAGTTTGAGCATCGCCATAGCGAGCTACTTCTATCACTCCAGCCTCACCAGCCAGGAGAATCGGTTGGGGATCGAGGTCAATGATAGCTTCTTTGAGCGCTGGTAATTTATCTTCTGAGCAAATTGCTGCTATTTTCGGTCGAAACTGCCGAATTTGAGCAGCCAACATCTCTACATTGTTCCCAGCTGCCAATCCCACAATCCGAAACTGATCTGGGTACTGAGTGACAATATCTAAAGTCTGAGTACCAATAGAACCAGTGGAACCAACAAGAGTAATCGCTTTCACAATTGCTTAAGGATTTACAGACAACTCCCACTATAAATTGCTGGGGACTCTTTCATAACAGCAACCACTATAATCGATACACTGACGCAGACAAGTAGAGACTCGGTGAGGGGGAGATCGGGGATACAAAGGGAAATTTACCCATACTTTCCTGGCTGCGCCAACCCCAATCAGTTGATTTTAACTCAATAGACTGCTAGACATAAAGTACTAAATTTGCTCAATTTTCATATAACTAGACAAAAAATGTACTTATAAATACTATATTTTTAAAGATAAACTTCTAGAGAATTGGCAAAAGTAACTAAATAGGAAATAATTTCAATTAATTGCTAATTTGTCCAGTTTGTTAATTATGTTGGTGGAGGATTTAATATGCAAAATGTTACTCATAAATTGCTGTGTTACAGCCATAGGTAAAAGGATGCAGAAAGGAGTTTGTTGAAGCACTCAACCCTATGGTCAAAGTTCAAATAGTTATAAAAAAAGTTTTATGGAAAAATGATTTCCTATTTCCAGCAGCAATATGGCTTGCCAGTCGAATATTCATTTGGACAGCTATGTTGCTGGTTGCACCAAAAATACCGTTACCACCAGAAGAATTTTTGCCTCATTTTGGCTGGGGCGTTTTTGATGCCTGGGATAGTATGCATTATCGAGCGATCGCAACTTCTGGATATGAATTTGTAAATGACGGTAAGCAACATAATCTGGCCTTCTTTCCCCTGTTTCCCTTAAGCATCTGGGTTTTGATGAAGCTGGGCTTGCCGTTTGAATTAGCAGGTACGCTGGTCAACAACCTGGCATTTTTCGCAGCGCTTTACTGTTTGTATTTTTGGGTTAAAGAGCATTATGGCATCAATGCGGCGCACTGGACTACTGCTGTAGTTTCTTTATATCCATCATCCATGTTTACAGGGGTGGTTTATACAGAGGGGCTGTATTTGTTTTTGAGTACATCGGCTTTGCGGGCGTTTGATCAAAAGCAGTATGGCTGGACTGGGCTTTGGGGAGCGATGGCGACAGCAACACGTCCTACAGGTATGGCACTAATTCCAGCATTAGCGATCGCAGCGTGGAAAGAACGCCGACCACCCATAGCCTATATTGCTGGTTTTGTTACTGCCACTGGCATACTTCTATTCAGCTTTTATTGTGCGATTTATTTTGGCAACCCTTTAGCTTTTATCGAAGCACAACGAGGATGGCGGCCCAATCTGGGGTTTGATTGGCAGGGTTGGTTAAATATGCTGATGCAAATTATAGTTGGCACAAAAAACTGGCAATATGGTTGGATTCAAAAACCATCTGGCGGGATTGTAGACCCCTGGTATCTCTTGTTATTAGGCGTGATTGTTACCAGTGGCTATCTTTTATGGCGTTTCCGTCAACGTTTGAATTTTGTGAAATTATTCTATGGCTTTTATGCTTTACTCTTATCTCTGTTGCTCCTAGCAAGCGAAGAGTGGATCAATAACTTGCTCAACTTGTTCATGGTCTTGGGTGGTGGTTATGTGTTATGGCGCTTACGCACGCAATTGACCGCAGTTACCGTTATTTATGGCTCTTGCGGTATTGGTTTGCTGCTAGCTTCGGGAGGTACTATCTCCTTGAGCCGTCTCGCTTATGGTATTGTGCCTTTGAATATAGCCATTGGTGTGCTGCTATCTCGCCATCCTCGTCAGGGATATTTAATCTTGGGCGCTTTTATGACACTACTAGCCAAAATAGCTGTAGGATTTGCCCAAGAACGTTGGGTTGGTTAGAGGTTTGATTCTTTATTGGTGAGAAGTTGAATTTAAATTCCCTAATGAATGTATCCAATCAAAGGAAGATAGCCCTAGCTGCATTATTTGTTGGTGTAGGTGCCATATCTTTTGGCTCTATTTTCGTAAAATTGAGCGAAACTCAACTCAGCCCCAATGCCACTGTATTTAATCGTTTGTGGCTTGCTAGTGGGTTCTTCTTGCTCTGGAATGGATACAAGGCTATACGTCAGCGACTTTCCTTAGACAAACCTGAAGAACAGCAATCCTACACTAGCCAGGATCTCTGGCTACTGGGAAGTGCTGGAATATTTTGGGCTGGTACTTTAGTCTCTTTGGCTTGGTCGCTGACTGAAACTAGCGTTGCGATCTCTAGTGTTTTACATAATCTCGCCCCCATATTTACTAGCTTAGGGGTGTGGCTGTTATATCGTAAGAGTTTTGAGAGCCAATTCCTGATTGGGATGGTCATCGCCCTTGGAGGAGCGATCGCTATAGAATTTGAGGAGTTGCAAATCGCCACAGATGAAGTTCAAGGGGGCTTTGCTGCGATCGTTTCTGCAATTTTCTTGAGTGTATATCTGCTAATCGTAGAAAAATTACGAACTAAATTTTCTCCGGCCACAATCCAGTTGTGGATCAGTGCGATTAGTGCCCTAATTATCTTACCCATACTTTTGTTTACTCAAGATCAGCTTTTCCCTTCTACAGCTAGTGGGTGGCTGTGGGTCATTTCCTTAGCGCTGATCTGCCAAGTTTTAGGTCATGGGCTTTTGACCTATTGCCTTGCCAAGTTTTCCTCTGTGGTTGTCTCCTTGGTGCATCTTTTAGAGCCAGTATTTAGTGGCATTTTCGCTCTGATAATATTTTCGGAAAAATTAACTTTCTCAAATTGGGTAGGTTTCGCTGTAGTTTTAATGGGTTTATACTTAGCCGTATCTAGCCAAGGTGTTGTTAATTTCCCGATCCAGCAATCAGTCACAAATATAGTTAACACTTTCGTTAAAAGTATGACGAGCAAACTGTCATTACTAAAGCAACAATTCTCTGAAACACCAGCTTTATTAGGAACTGCATCATTATTATTTGCCCTAATTCCCATATCTTTAGCACCATCTCTGACTAAATTATGTCAACAAGAAATTGGTGCAAATGCTGTAGTATTTCATCGCAGTTGGATCGCCACAATTGTCTTTGCCCTGTGGAATTTACTTGAAGCTTTCCGCAGCCAACAATCTGATAATGAACCTATAGAAAATGAGCCTTTTACGAGCCAAGAAGTGTGGCTATTATTGGCAATGGGAACCTCAGCTGGAACCTACCTTCTTTTATGGGCTTGGTCGCTGAGTCAAACTAGTGTTGCTAATGTTGCTTTACTCTCTAATTTGAACTCCTTATTTGTTGCTTTGGCTGGGTATGTGTTATTCGGTCGGCGCTTCGATAACAGATTCGTGATTGGACTGGTCATAGCTTTGGCGGGAGCGATCGCATTTGAACTCAATAAGGTGCAATTTGCAACTGACCAAATACTGGGTGATACCTTAGCATTGCTAACTGCCATTTTCATGGCTACGTGTATGCTGCTGATAGAACGACTCCGAACCCGGTTTAGCACCGCAACTATCATGCTGTGGCGGTGTGGAGTGACCACGATGTTTCTACTACCCGTACTCCCATTCCTCGAAGATCGACTGTTACCCTATTCCTGGACGGGTTGGTTTTTCATCATTTTCCAAGCCCTCTTCTGCCAAGTATTGGGTCAGGGACTTTTAGCTTATAGCCTCAGCAGAATCTCCTCAAGCGTCGTCGCTGTCACACTTCTCCTCGAACCAGCCCTGGCTTCCATTTTTGCTTGGTTCATTTTTTCAGAACAGGTTGGTTTGTTTGACTGGGCGACTTTCGCCGTAGTTTTAGTGGGTATCTATCTAGCGCAATCTAGTCAATCCACTGTTCAAATAACAAACGAAGGATCGTAGTATGGGGCGAACATAATTCCCTAATACACAAAAAACATGAAAAATCAAGAGTTTTAACCCCATGAGATGGGAAATTTTTGTGTAGCCACGATTTCTAATCGCTTCCTCTTGATTTAATATTTCGACACCGCCAACTTGACTGATACAATTTATAACGAAAACTTCCGGCAATACATTATTAAAATTGGTGAAACATCAGTTCAATAGGCTGTTAAACTCTTTCCCATCCCAGGTTAATAGATACTTTACTATTAGCATTATCTTAGCAGTGGTAATTCGATTAGTTTTTGTTCCGAGTAAATCGCTTGATTATAAATATTTTTTAGAGCCTTGGTATGATTTCATTGCATCTCATGGCGGCTTCAGCGCTCTAAAATATAGTTTTGCCGACTACACACCCTCCTACCTCTACTGGATTTTAATCTCTGCCACCCTGCTGTCTGGATTGCCAAAAATCTTCGCAATCAAGCTTTTTGCTATAACTGTTGATTTTCTTTGTGCCTTTTTAACTTACAAGATTGTCAAACTAAAATATCCAGAAGAGAAAATACCAATCTTTGCTTTTTTGGCAGTTATATTGAGTCCAAGTGTTATTTGTAATAGTGCCATCTGGGGACAATGTGATGTTATCTATACAACAGGATTGATTGCCTGTATTTATTTTTTATCTCTTCAAAAACAAGTTTTAGCATTAATTAGCTTTGGCATAGCACTTTCTTTTAAGTTCCAAGCTATGTTTTTAGCACCTTTATTATTAATAATGTTACTAAAAAAAAGAATTTATTGGTATTATTTACTATTGATTCCATTAGTATATGTAGTTTTAATATTGCCAGCTTGGTTTGCAGGCAGACCAATGTCAGAATTGCTGCTAATATACTTTAACCAAGCTAATAAATATAAAGAACTCACTAAAAATGCACCTAATATTTATCAATGGATTCCCAGTAATTTTTATAATATTGTTGTTCCTATAGGTTTAGCCTTAACTATATCTGCAATATTTTTATTTGCATATATTGTTTATAAAAGTAGACTAGAAATTACTCAAGATAGACTGATACACTTAGCGACAATATCAGTTTTCTTTATGCCATATATCTTACCCAAGATGCACGACAGATACTTCTATCCTACCGATATATTTTCTCTTATCTTTGCCTTTTACTTTCCTCAATATCGTTGGGTAGCTATCGTAGTGCAAATCTCCTCATTTTTTGGCTATTTGGGAACTCCTATATATATCCAGTTGTTTTCTATACCTTTAGGTTTTACACTCTGGTTTGTTGTGCGAAATTGTGACATGATTTACCCAAAATTCAAAGCTGAATTTTTCTAAAGCATCAATCAAAAGATAATGTATCTATTTAAAAAAATGAACATAGGGAAATATTTTTTGCCGGATGGCTTATTTTTTATCATAGTAATGTGGCTATCTAGTAGACTTCTAATAGCCATCGCAATGTTACTGATTGCTCCATTATTTCCAGCCCCATCTAATAGCGTTGCTGCCACGTTTAGTTGGGATGTTTTCTATGCTTGGGATAGTGATTGGTATGAGAAAATTATGACTTCTGGTTATGATTTCTCCAGCGAGGTAAAGGAAATACACACGGTTGCATTTTTTCCTTTATTTCCTTTATTAAGTCGTATAGTTATGTTCATCGGCTTTTCTCCTAAAGTAGCAGCTATATTAGTTAATAACTCGGCTTTTTTAGCTACCTTGATAGTACTTTATCGTTGGGCACAGGAGCATTACGGCACAAGCACAGCACGATGGATAACAGCTACCTTAGCATGGTGTCCCTATTCTCTTTATGGAACCGTAATTTACACTGAAGGTCTATTTTTGTTGTGTACTACATCTGCATTACGAGCTTTTGATAAAAAGCAATATATTTGGGCAGGATTTTGGGGAGCATTATCTACAGCCACACGATTACCTGGAGTTGCTCTTATACCAGCTTTTCTGTTCGTTTCTTGGAAAGAATGTAGAGGTATAAAAGCCTATATTGCCAGTTTAAGTGTTGGTTTGGGTATATCTCTGTATAGCCTTTATTGTCAAATTAAATTTGGCGATGCTTTGGCTTTTATCCATGCACAAAAAGCGTGGCGTGGTGATGCAGTAGGATTTGCTTGGCAGGGTTGGTGGCAGATGCTGATGCAAATTACGATAGGTTACACTAATTTTAAAGCTGGCTATATTAAAGACCCTTTGCATCCGTTATTATTGTTAATAATTATTGGTAGCGCCTGCTTATTATGGCGCTTCCGTCTATATCTGGGGATGGTTAAATTCCGCAATGGAGTATGTTTTTTATGGCTATTGTTGTGGTTATTGGCAGGAGATGAATTACTAAAAATACCACTAGTTTTTGGTGGGATATATTTACTATGGTTATCACGCGCTAAAATTCCCCTTGTTACTGTTGTCTATGGGTTTTCTTCCTTGGCTTTAATTTTAAACACTGGAATTACAGCCTCGGCCGAACGTTACGCTTACGGTATTGTATCGCTGTCAATGGCATTTGGGTTATTACTTGCCCGTTATCCTCGTTGGGGATACCCAATCATGTACTTTTTTGGAATACTAATGTTGACATTCTCTATTCGATTTGCCCGCGATCTTTGGGTAGCTTAGGTTGATTAATATTATCTATTGGTGTTTTATCGATAAATTAAGATACCTGACTTCTTTGAAAAGTTGGGTATCTGTAGCTTTTGGTATAATTAATTTTTAGTAATTAGTGTAAATTCGTTAGTTGCTCCTAGAATTTTACTACCAGTTAAATTTATTTGCTGTAAAGCCCCATTATCTAACAGCAAATAAGATTTATTTGATAACATTTTTTGTAGAAATGGCACAGTTGTAGCAGTTACCTTGCAATCGCTATAAAAATCTAAACTGGGACGGCCATAAGAAAAAGAGGTGTAAATTTGTGTTCCTGGTGAAACATTTGCTCGAATTAATGCTGCTACTGGCTTGACTGGAAAAGCTTCCTTTAATTCCCAAATCCAAGATTGCGAACTTACCAACAGGGTTAAAACTAAATACATCCCTGTAAATAATACAAGAATAAAGTTGCGATCGCGCTGTTTAACTAGCCATGCTGCGATGCCAATACTTATTACCAAAACAATACTCATGACTATCAAAATAGGCTGTTTATTAATAAAAAAGTAAACACAACCTCCTAAACCAGCAATAGAAATAATAGTTAGAAATATTGTCCAGCTTCGCACTCGAAAATGACGATTCTGCCAAACTTCGCTCAAATTAGCACCAATTGCCAAGGCTAAGAATGGATATACAGGCATGACATACCACGGAAGCTTAGTTCTCATAACAGAAATAGTTCCTAAGTAAATAATTGTGGTCAAAAGAACTAGAGAACCCCAAGTTTCATAGCGTTTTTTCCAAGCTAGATAAAACCCTCCAGGTAAAAATAATAGCCAGGGAAAACCATATTTGAGTAATTCTAATAAATAGTACCAAACAGGCCCGCTATTACCTTCAACAGTTTGTGTAAGGCGGTCAAAAGCTTGTGCTTGAAAATGCACTTGTAAAAAAGTATTACCATAATGTCGCAATTGAGCAATATACCAAGCGATCGCAGGAGCATTTCCTAATAAAATTCCTACCCATAAATAGGGACTTCTCAACAAACCTAATTGCCGATCTGCAAGCAAGAATAAACAGGCGATCGCCCCCAATAGTAAAACTATCGTCCCTTTAGTCAGAATAATTAACCCCAGACAAAATCCCACGCCTAGAGTATATTTTCGGTTCTGACGTGCCTTCAAAAGACAAAATAACAACAGCAAGAAAAAAGAAATGGTCATCCCATCTAACATTGCCAGTCGTCCATGACGCACTACAGGCAACATTGTCAAGTAAACTAAAGCAGCAAATAGAGCCGGTAAACTTTGCTTAAAAGCCAAACGCCCCACTAAATAAAGCAAAGGCACACCCAAAGCAGTTAAAACTGCACCAGGTAAGCGTGTGGTTAACTCTTGCACTCCTCCGAAGTGGTAGCACGCAGCAATTAACCATTGCATCAAAGGCGGTTTTAACAAAAATGGTTCTCCCTGAAGGGTGGGATAAAGCCAGTTACCAGTACGGTAAATTTCTCTAGCGACTATAGCGTAAGTACCTTCATCCCAGTCTCGTAAAGGTGAGTTTCCTAAAAATATCAGCCATAGAACTAGAGATATTATCAGTAAGCTAAATAACCATTCTTTTTCTGTGAACATGGCTGTTCTTTTTATGAATAGCTTTACAATATTTGTGCGATGCATTTAGCGCTAATTTTCGTAGTGAATAATATTGCTAATTATGTCTCTAAAATACTCACAATAAATACTTTTTTGATGGTATGAGGAAAAAACTGAATCAGTTTGGTTATCTTGGTTTGATCATTGGCATGAGTGCCTTAATTTTGTTTGGGTGCAGCAGCTTAAGACATAAGTTGTTTCAATCAACCGCTTTTGACTTAGGAATTTTTGACCAAGCGGTTTATTTAATTAGTCAAGGGGAACCGCCTATTAGTTCTTTCATCGGTTTTCATATTCTTGGCGATCATGCTGCTTGGATATTCTATCCCTTAGCTTTACTGTATAAAATCAATCCCAGTGTTTACTGGCTATTTGCTGTGCAGGCAGCTGCCTTGGCATTAGGTGCTTTGCCGACTTGGTATCTAGCTCGTCAAGCTGGACTGAAGGAAAGCCAAGGAATAGCGATCGCATTTGTATATCTGCTCTATCCGTTGGTGTTTAACGCCAATTTATTTGATTTTCACCCAGAAGCGATCGCTGTACCACTACTTTTAGCGGCGGTTTTAGCAGCACGCTTAGGTCAGATAGCGTGGTTTTGTTTAAGTATTATCCTAGTTTTGGGATGTAAGGCAGTGTTATCGCTGACAGTTGCCGCAATGGGAGTTTGGTTACTTTTATTTGAAAAGCGGCGTTTATATGGTGCGATCGCTATTGGTGCTGGTGTAACTTGGTTTCTGATTGCTACTCAGGTAATTATTCCTTTTTTCAGTGGTGCAGAAGCAGCAGCAGTGGTGCGTTACAGCTATTTAGGTAATTCAGTTCTAGACATTGCAAAAAATATAGTATTTCAGCCAGGACTGATTTTGGGAAAAGTTTTTTCACTGGATAACCTGGGATATTTGGTTCTGCTGCTAGCACCTGTGATTTGGGGGCTTTCCCCACAAGGAATAAAACCTTTGGTAGGAGCTATTCCTTGTTTGGCGCTCAACATTTTAGCTGATTACCAACCTCAAAAAGACTTGCTACATCAGTACTCTATTCCAGTGATGCCATTCCTGTTATTGGCTGTAATTTCTACTCTCGCCGCAGGTAGGGGATGGCTACAAAATAGACGAGGGATTATCCTGTGGTCATTGGTGGCATTTTTAAGTATGGCAAAATTTACCCATTTTGGAGGTAATTATTTAGTATCTATAGATACTTATCACGCTACACAAGAAGCGATCGCTCAGATTCACACTAAAGAAAGTGTTTACACCACAGCACAAATTTCTCCGCATTTAAGCAACCGAAAATTGATTACCTATACAAATGCCGATTCCCCACCTGCTGATTTAAATGCTTTTAATTATGTATTACTGAATGTTCGTCATCCCGGCTGGTCAAGTAGTCAGGAGTTTGCTGCAAGCTTGGTCAATCAACTTAAAAATAATCAAAAATTTAATTTGGAATATCAGCGTGATGATGTGTATTTGTTTGTCAAAGTGTCTTGATAATTTTTAGTTAAGCAGCCAATAAGTTTGCTGGATAGTCACCAGCTTCACCACTACTATAAGTATGGGATTTCCCTTCCGGCGACATTTCGACAATTTCTCCCTGAAGTAGTTCAACTTTGCGATCGCTCAAAATGCCAGCGTCAATCATGCGGTGATATTCGTCAATCGTCCATTTAGCAACTATCACACTCATGACGATTGATTCTTCCCAATGATTCTTTATATTCTCCCATTTTAAAGGCACTTTAGGTCTGATTCAGAAGACACGTCGGCAAGCATGTGATAAAACTGATACACACGGTAAAGTCATAGTCGAGTATGTAATTATGTTAAGAGTAATTTTGCTGGCGTTGGCGCAGCCCGCCGTAGGTATCGCTACTTTTGTTATTCCCTTGACTAGCTACACCCATAATCAAGTAACTGCTACCACCACTAACTATCAAATTTCTCAGAATACTAATAATCAATCAACAGGAATAACTATTGAACGTCTAGGAATAGGTGGAGTGAAGCTTTCTATGACCGAGGCACAAGTCAGAAAAGTTTTAGGTAAACCTGTAAAAGTAGAAAATGGTTTTGTAGCCGCTATTGGTAAAGTTCGTACTCTGAAATATGCAGGCATCACACTTGATTTAGATGAAGGTGCTAAACCAGGTAACTTTACTGTTTATCAAATCAAAGCAACTAGTTCTAAATATTCCACCATAGATGGACTAAAAGTAGGTGACAGACAATCAAAAGTGATTAGAACCTATGGAAAAACTGAAATATCCCAAGATGGTAAAGTTACTAAATTAAATTACATAGTTGAAGAACCTAGCCCTGGAGGTTTAAATTTTACTATTGAAAAAGGTAAAATAACAGAAATTTTCTGTTTTTATCTGATGAATTAAGCGATTTTTACAATTAAACACCAATGCAATTTCAATCGCCTCACTTCATCTAGATAAATCCCCCAATTCAATTTCATAACTTCTAAATAACTATCAAAACTGGATCGGGAAAGCTAAAATTCTTCAATTGTTACCAATCCACCCTCGATAAACTGTATGGCAAGTTCATGCTCATCAAGTAAAGCTGTACCTAATAGAGGTAGCCGTCCTGTAGCAAGTACATTTACTTCCCGTTCTTCTCCATTCCAAATAATGGTAGCTTGATGTACTGGCAAGATTACATTACTATTGTCAGCTAAATTTGCATACATATCATAAACAAAAGGAAAACCCAATAGAGTAACTGCTGCTGGGGGTAAGGCAAGAAACTCTGTAAAACCTGTATCGATAACAAATTCAATAGTAAAGTCTGGTTGATTGGGCAGTCGAAATAAAATATTAACGGTTGCGCGTCCGTTCCTAACAATACCAGAAATCAAGGATAATCGCGCTCCATCTCACCACTGAAGGAAACAGCAACTTTGTAACCAATGCGAATACCAAAAAGTCGGGCAAATGGGTTCTTATTACGTAAGTATCGCGCCGATTCTATACCTATTTTGTCAACTGCGTATTCACCTGTTTCTATATCAATAATCACCATTTTACCGATGTTTTCTTCTCGCTCTACTTGTTGACGAATGCTATTTTCGTATAATTCTTTCGCACGTCGTGCAACTTCTTCGCGGCTTAAAAGTATGGTTTGCACATCCTTGATCCTTTGTTCATGGTGTGTATTAATTATAAGTTGGTTTATGGGTTTTTATAATACCTACATTAATCAACTACTAACTACTCCCTTAATTTTTTCATAGTTTCTTCATTCACAATACCGGTTACTGCAAGTCTATTTGCTCGCTGGAAATCTTTCACTGCCAATTCTGTATCTTCATCAAAAATTCCGCTAGGTAGATTGGGATAGAAATTCTTGTCCAGCAACTTCTGCTGGATATTCTGAATATCAGTTCCAATATCACCTTTTGAGTAAGCTGTTAAAGCTTCATATTCCTCGTTTGTTAAAAATCTTCTACCAGAATTTTGAAGTAAGTCTTCTACTTGCTTTGAATCTGTTTCAACTAAAATGAGATATTCATTCGTCTGCGGATTTTTCGATGTTGATAAAAATCTTTCTATTTTTTTATGTTGCCACTTCTCTATAAGTTGTAGTTTCAATTTATCCACAATTTCTTTATCTGTAAATCCAAGATGGAATCTATTCATGTCGACTACCTCGGATATAAAATTATAGCTTTCCAAGCTAACTCGTAATTATATGGATATTTCTGTATAATGTCATTTTTTGGCATTAGAAAAGCAGAAAACTTTAATATATTTTTTAGCATAAAAAAATTTATACTTCATCTTACAAATAAATAAAAACGGTAGAGCAATAAATACTCTACCGTTTTCTAATTTTTTATTGAGATTTAAATCCCAAACCCTAAATCTTACTCAACACCTTGGGGTAACAATTCCCGACGCTGTTGAGAACTAACTTGGACAACGCCATTTTCATCGACATCAACAAGGGCTGTATCGCCATCCTTGATACGACCAGACAGAATTTCTTCTGCTAGGCTATCTTCTAACAGGCGCATAATTGCCCGACGTAATGGCCTTGCGCCGTAGCTGGGACTGTAACCTTCTTGGATCAAACGATCCTTGAAGCGGTCTGTGACTTCTAAGGTGATACCCTTTTCGGTCAGGCGACCAAATACTTCCTTGAGCATAATTTCGGCGATTTGTGTCACTTCCGGCTTGCTCAACTGACGGAAGACGATAATTTCATCGAGTCGGTTGAGGAACTCTGGACGGAAGTACTGCTTGAGTTCTTCGTTCACCAAAGAGCGAATCCGGTTGTAAGTTGACTCGCTGGCATCTTCGGAGAATTCAAAGCCGATACCGCTACCGCCTTTTTCAATTACCTTAGAACCAATATTGGAAGTTAAAATCAGCAAGGTGTTTTTGAAGTCCACCGTGCGACCTTTAGCATCAGTTAACCGACCGTCTTCCAAAATTTGCAGCAGCATGTTGAATACATCGGGGTGTGCTTTTTCGATTTCGTCGAACAACACCACGGTGTAAGGTCGCCGCCGCACGGCTTCGGTCAGCTGACCACCTTCGTTATAACCAACATAACCTGGAGGGGAACCAATCAGCTTGCTGACGGTGTGACGCTCCATGTATTCGGACATATCTAAGCGGATCATCGCTTCTTCGGAACCGAAGAAGTAAGCAGCTAAAGACTTCGCCAACTCGGTTTTACCTACACCAGTAGGCCCAGAGAAGACAAAGCTAGCTATGGGTCGATTGGGATTCTTCAAACCAACACGAGCGCGACGAATTGCCCGTGAAACTGCTCTCACAGCTTCATCCTGACCAATTAAACGCTGGTGCAAGGTGTCTTCCATGTGCAGCAGCTTTTCAGATTCAGATTCGGTGAGTTTGTTCACCGGTACCCCAGTCCAAGAAGCGACAATGTGGGCAATGTCTTCTTCTGTAACTACAGGTTCTTCACCTTCTGTGCCAGTTGCATTGGTCTTGCTTTGAGCGATCGCCCGGATTTCGGCTTTGATTTCCATTTCGCGATCGCGCAGTTCTCCAGCTTTGTCAAAGTCTTGAGAGCGTACCGCGTCATCTTTTTCTTTTAATATCTGACGCAGTTCTTTGTCTAACTCTTTGGCTGCGGGTGGCAGTTGGGAGTTAATCAAGCGCACTCTAGAACCAGCTTCATCAACTAAGTCGATGGCTTTATCTGGGAGGTAGCGATCGCTAATGTAACGGTCTGATAATTTCGCCGCCGCTACCAATGCTTCGTCGGAGATTTTCAGTTTATGGTGTTGCTCGTAGCGTTCGCGCAGACCATATAAAATTTCAATTGTTTCATCAACTGTAGGTTCGCCAACCATTACTGGTTGGAAACGCCGCTCTAGTGCTGCATCTCGCTCGATGTGCTTCCGGTATTCATCTAGGGTTGTAGCACCGATGCACTGCAACTCACCTCTGGCCAAAGCTGGCTTGAGGATATTTGCTGCGTCAATGGCACCTTCTGCTGCACCCGCACCAATTAAGGTGTGTACCTCATCAATCACGAGAATGACATTACCCGCAGAGCGGATTTCATCCATGATTTTCTTCAAGCGTTCTTCAAATTCACCCCGGTACTTGGTTCCTGCTACGAGCAAACCAATATCCAATGTGACGACGCGTTTATCTTCCAGGATGTCAGGGACATCTTTGGTGGCAATGCGTGAAGCTAAACCTTCAGCGATCGCAGTTTTACCAACCCCTGGTTCCCCAATCAGCACTGGGTTATTTTTGGTTCGGCGACCCAATATCTGAATCACCCGCTCAATTTCCTTGGCGCGTCCCACCACTGGATCGAGCTTATTGTCTATCGCCATCTGGGTCAGGTTTGAGCCAAATTCATCCAAAGTTGGGGTTTTTGTGCGCCCGGATGAGCCGCCTGGTGAAACTTCGGCAGTTTCTCCCAACATACGGATGACTTGAGTTCTTACCTTAGATAGATCCACACCGAGGTTTTCTAGCACCCTGGCTGCGACACCCTCCCCTTCGCGGATTAGGCCCAACAGCAGATGCTCGGTGCCAATGTAGTTATGCCCCAGTTGGCGTGCTTCTTCCAAGGAGAGTTCTAAAACTCGCTTTGCCCGTGGCGTAAACGGAATTTCCACGGCAACAAAGCCTGATCCCCGTCCTATAATTTTTTCAACTTCAATTCGGGCATCTTTGAGATTGACGCCCATTGATTTCAGCACCTTGGCAGCCACTCCAGTGCCTTCGCCAATCAGACCCAGGAGGATCTGCTCGGTTCCGACAAAGTTGTGACCTAAACGGCGGGCCTCTTCTTGGGCCAGCATGATTACCTTAATGGCTTTTTCTGTGAAGCGTTCAAACATGGCATTTTTCCCATCACCTGCGGTCGTGCCGGTATGCTGATTTTAGCACAGGCAAAGCTTTTGGATGCCTGTATAACAGATTATAGACATCTTGAAGCTATGACTTTAGTTGATGGGCTAATTGTTAACTATTGACTGCTTTTATTTGGCTAGTGTACTGAGGAGCTTTAGTTCACCAGCGTTTTTGGGGTTTTTTGAGATTTATTACAAATAGCTGACTGCTTATATTGAGAGTTTATTCACTTAATCCCAAACATCTACATATACCACATACACTTTTAAATATCAAGGACAAAAAGGTTGTATATGCTTTTCTTATGGTTTATTCATTATTTATAGAATATTTAAATTTAATTAATTGCAGCAAAGTTGCTTTTTTTGCTGAAGCCGATCGCAAGCCCTTAATCCCCAACTACTTAACAAGTAAATGCCAAGAGGATTTGCTGAGGCGATCGCTGATTGTGGAATACCACTGGTCTAAAGTTGCTTGAAATTTCGAGTGTTGTAAATCTGGGAGCCAAAGGATTAGCGCATCCTCACCGTTATCTTGGTAGTAACCCCGCCGCCGTCCGGCTGTTTTGAAGCCAAATTTTTGATATAAAGATATTGCCGCCAAGTTGGAAGCTCGGACTTCGAGGGTAGCTCGCTCCATTCCGCGATCGCAAGCTGTCTTAAGGAGTGAATATAGTAAAGCCGCACCCAAACCTTGACGGTGATATTGGGGATGAACCGCCAAAATTGTAATGTGGGCTTCCTCTAAAATTGACCAAAAGCAACCCATTCCTAACAAACTAACGTTGGAGAATGGGGAAAATAAACCGAGTAAATCGCTGTTGGGGCTATCCAATTCTCGCTTGTAGCCCTCCAGAGTCCAAAGTCCGCCAAAACAAGCTTGATCTAGTTCCAGAATTGCACTGAGATTATCTGGTGTCAGTAATTTAATTTCTAAGTCTAATGAGATCACATTTATTGAATAAGATTACAAACCCTTTGTAAACTGGGAATCGGGAGACGAACTCAAAGCCCGTAATTTGAACAAGGACAACTTTTATATTTATGGTATCGACTCACCCCACTGGGGTTCAACATTCTGGAAGTCAATATTTACCTCAAAGGCGCGACACTAACCCAAATCTCTCGCCTAATCAGGAACTTTTACCCCTAACTGCTAGAGTTCATAATCATGACTCCCTAGAAATTGGTGGATGTGATGTCACAACCCTAGTTAAGCAATTTGGTTCACCCTTATATATTTTAGATGAAGAAACCTTGCGTTCAGCTTGTCAGCAATACCGAGATGCTTTCAAGCAGTACTACAAGGGCGAATCTCAAGTATTGTACGCCTCAAAAGCTTGGAATTGTTTAGCAGTTTGTGCGATCGCCGCATCAGAAGGATTAGGAATCGATGTAGTTTCTGGGGGCGAACTTTACACCGCCCTACAAGCAGGTGTTAGTCCTAATAAAATCTACCTCCACGGTAATAATAAATCTCGTGAAGAATTAATTTTAGCGATCGAGTCTGGTGTCACCATTGTGGCGGATAACTGGTATGAGTTGCGTACCCTTGTGGAAATAGCAGGGGAGC
>NZ_JADEXU010000348.1 GCF_015206895.1 Nostoc sp. LEGE 12450
GGGGAATGGGAGAGAAATAACCAATGCCCAATGCCCAATGCCCAATTCCCTAATATTTTACTCGTGCAACCAAGGGGTTATGTGTGGTTGCCAATTGACTAATTCTTCATCTTTAAACCATAGGGCTATTTCCTGTTGTGCGGTTTCTGGAGCATCAGAACCGTGAATCAAGTTGCGACCAATATTTATGCCAAAATCACCGCGAATTGTTCCCGGCTCGGATGTTAAGGGGTTCGTGGCACCAATAATCTTTCTGGCAGATGCAACGACACCATCACCTTCCCATACCATCGCTACCACTGGGCTAGAAGTGATAAATTCGACTAGACTACCAAAAAAGGGACGTTCCCGGTGAACACCATAGTGTTGTTCAGCCAGTTCTTTACTGACCTTCAAGAACTTTAAACCAACTAGGGTAAAACCTTTAGTTTCAAAGCGACGGATAATTTCCCCCACTAATCCCCGTTGTACTCCGTCAGGCTTAATTGCTAAAAATGTACGTTCCATTGCGATCTCCCAAAGCTTAATAAGGTTTTTATTTTGTCATTAGTCATTTGTCCTACCCTGCGGGAAGCCGCAGAAGCGTCTATGTCATTTCTCCAAGGGTAAGGGTTTTGCACTCTTGACTAATGACCAATGACTAATGACCAATGACTAATGACCAATGACTCTTGACCAATCAGAGTTTATCTCAGAAATTATCCTTGGGTGCATATACGTTCCCAAATGAATGCGTTAAATTGTTAAGTCGTGGGCGAAAAACAGAGGTTAGGAAGAAATGGGTGTTGAGTCAACTGCTACATCTGACGAGGTGGTACAAGTACCGTCCAATGGACAAAAATCTGAAGTGAAAAATCATAAACAAAAGAAACTTTTACCACCTAGTACTACCACAGGAAGTTTACCTCGCTCCTGGAAAATTGAGGATAGCGAAGAACTATACCGTATTGAAGGTTGGGGACAACCCTATTTTTCCATTAGCGCTGCTGGTCACGTCACCGTTTCACCGAAGGGCGATCGCGGTGGTTCCCTAGACTTGTTTGAATTGGTTAACTCCATGAAACAGCGCAACTTGGGACTTCCGATGTTGATTCGCTTTTCCGATATTTTGGAAGACCGGATTGAACGGTTGAATGCTTGTTTTGCCAAAGCGATCGCCCGCTACAACTACCCTGGTGTATACCGGGGTGTGTTTCCTGTCAAATGCAACCAAGAGCGGCATTTGATTGAAGATTTAGTGAAATTTGGCAAACCTCATCAATTTGGCTTAGAAGCTGGTTCTAAACCAGAATTAATGATTGCCCTGGCTGTCTTAGATACACCAGGAGCATTGTTAGTTTGCAACGGCTACAAAGACCGAGAATACATTGAAACGGCAATGTTAGCCCAAAGACTAGGGCAAACACCAATCATCGTTTTAGAACAGATTGAAGAGGTTGATTTGGTGATTGATGCCAATCGCCAGCTAGGTATTAAACCGATTTTGGGAGTTCGCGCTAAACTCAGTACCCAAGGTATGGGACGTTGGGGAGCCTCTAGTGGCGATCGCGCTAAATTTGGTTTGACAATGCCTGAAGTAATTGAGGCTGTTGACAAGTTACGGGAAGCTAACCTGCTCGATTCTTTGCAATTGATGCACTTCCACATCGGCTCACAAATCTCTGCCATCAATGTAATTAAAGATGCCATCCAAGAAGCCAGCCGCATTTATGTGGAATTGGCTATGCTGGGGGCGGATATGAAATACCTTGATGTCGGTGGCGGCTTGGGCGTAGATTATGATGGCTCCCAAACCAACTTCTATGCGTCGAAAAATTACAACATGCAGAACTATGCCAACGACATCGTGGCAGAGTTAAAAGATACCTGTGCAGAGCGCCAAATTACCGTACCAACACTGATTAGCGAAAGTGGACGTGCGATCGCTTCCCATCAGTCGGTGCTGATTTTTGATGTTCTCAGTACTAGTGATGTCCCTCTCGATTCACCAGAACCTCCACAAGAGGGAGAATCCCCAATCATTAATTATCTTTGGGAAAGCTACCAATCTATCAACCAAGAGAATTACCAAGAGTTGTATCATGACGCGGCACAATTCAAAGAAGAAGCCATCAGCCGCTTCAACTTAGGAATTTTACGCCTCAGAGAACGAGCCAAAGCCGAACGGCTGTACTGGGCTTGTTGTCAGAAAATTCTCAACATCACTAGACAGCAAGAATACGTACCTGATGAACTAGAAGACCTTGAGAAAATCATGGCTTCTATTTACTACGTTAATATGTCAGTGTTTCAATCAGCACCAGATTGCTGGGCGATTGACCAGTTATTTCCGATTATGCCAATCCATCGCTTGGATGAAGAACCAATCCGGCGAGGAATTTTAGCAGACCTCACCTGCGATAGTGATGGTAAAATCGACCGCTTTATTGACCTGCGCGATGTCAAATCGGTTTTAGAACTACACACCTACAAGCCAGGAGAACCCTATTATTTAGGGATGTTCTTGAATGGAGCTTACCAAGAAATCATGGGCAATTTGCACAACCTATTTGGGGATACTAACGCCGTTCACATCCAATTAACGCCCAAAGGCTACCAGATTGAACACGTTGTCAAAGGTGACACCATGAGCGAAGTAGTAAGCTATGTTCAGTATGACTCCGAAGATATGGTGGAAAACATTCGTCAGCGTTGCGAAAAAGCATTAGAAGAAAAGCGTATCACCCTAGCAGAATCTCAGCGATTACTGCAAACCTACGAGCAGAGTCTCAGAAGATACACGTATCTGAATAGTTAGGAATGGGAATTGGGCATTGACAAAGAGACAGAGGGGCAGGAGGAGAAGGGTGCAGAGGAGAGGAATTTTCTCCCTGC
>NZ_JADEXU010000349.1 GCF_015206895.1 Nostoc sp. LEGE 12450
CGTTCCAATGGGAAGCTGTGCGGTTCTGGTTTCAAGCATGGCGAATTCCTTATATTCGCCGTCACTATCCTGGACAAACATTAGTCTGGAAACGTGGCGTTCATGTCCAACTGGGTGGTGAGAAGCTCTGATCTCTATAGGATGTTTTTCATGAGCGTTCCAGTCTCGACCTAAAAATTGATTCGCTTCATTATTCAGTGTGACTAACTTCGGTTCGGTAAATTGCAATTTATCTAAGCGAGAGATAATCTCATTAGGGAAAGCAGCGAAGGCGAAATTGGAAACTTTTTTAGCGATCGCTTGGGGGTTTGCGTTTTCTTTTCTTGCAACTTCAAGTTCATCCTGGCGGGATGCACAGATGTTCCAAGCGGCGGCGGCAGATGCAAGTTTTTCTGACTCTGGGATAGAAGCGTAAAATGCGAGAGCCGCCTCTTGTGCCTTGTCGAAAAGTAATTTAGTTTGGCTTCTAGTAAGTTCTGGTTTTAGTTCTAGGAGTTTAGCTCCCTGCATGGTCATCCCCACCTTGAGGTTGTGGTCAGTCACAGATTGTTGGCTAACTGTCCCCAGGTTGCGGTAAGCGGGTTTTCCATCTGACCCAACCTCACCATCTATCTGTGCAACTGCTAATAATCGGTGCGGGCGTTCAAAACTTCTGAATTTCTCTCTTATTTCATCTAAGCGAATGTTCAACATTTGGGCTTTCCAAATCAGAGGATGCCCGTAGCGGGTGAGGTTGGTAATTTCCAGTTGCGTTCCCTGTGGAGTTTGCACTATTGCGGATGGCCCTTTCTCGGTTTCCCGCCGTCTCTCCATACGTACCGCAGCGTTGAATTTCTGATCAAACTCGTATTTGGCGGCGATCGCTGCAAATCTTTGTTGTGGTGTAAATTCTACTCCTTTGAATAAGTCTTTAAACTGGACGATGGGGCGCGATTCTAACTGTGATTCTTGGAAATATTTATTAGTTTGACTGATTAGTAGTTCTACTGGTGAGTAACCTTTGGGGGTTATCCCAGTGTTTAAATAGGACGAACGAGATTTTTTGTCTTTAATATAATTAACATCACGATACAAGTAGCGGCTGTTTTCCCAGATTTTATCCATCTCAGGTTTTTTAGCACTTTTGAATAAATCAACCGCTATTTGGTTTTGATAGCATCCCTCACCAATCATTTCTCGGTACATCAGGCGGTTAACATCCATCGCCTGTTGAATATTTTCTGAGGTTCTTTCATCCAAAGCAATTTCAACAAACCCTTGCATATAAGGCTTGTATTCTTCTCGAATTAACTTTGGCTCTTTCTGGCGTTCTTGCTCAAACAGGGTTTCGTAATGGCTAGATACTTGGTCTAAATAAGTTGATTGTTGCTCTAAGTTACCGTAAGTTTTAAGTACCTCAATTTCTGATTCTAATGCCTCCAGTGCTGTCACTTGATTGTTGATTATGCCCACGCTGATGCTATCGCTCATGTGGATAGCTATTTCTTCAAATGGAGGCTGGCTTCCATTTTCCGAATAAAATGATTGTTTCTTTTCTTTAACAGTAGGACGATAAGCATTTTCAGGCTGGTTTCTGTACTCGGCTTCGGCTGTGAAGTTTGGATATTGAAGTGCAAGTGCTACGCCAATACAGTCACCGTCGAAATCACGCGCTTGGCGTTCTGATTCGGTTTCAGCTGGGTCGATAAAATCAACATCAATCCCTTGCACTTCTAGCTGTGCAATTCTTTGCTGTATGCGCTTGTGGTCTTCGTCATTAACTACAATTACACCTTTGATGTCTTTACCGTCTGGCCCCAGTCGATCCTCAACATATTTGTTATTAGAAACACATAACCCATTGGAATTAAGGAAAGGAGAACGATAATTAAGAATTTTTTCTTGCTCGTCAAACCAGGGAACGCAGATTTCACCGTTTTTTAAGTCTTTGGATGGAATAATCATCCCCCGATCAAAAGTCAAAGTCTTCCCAATGGCAATATCTCGCCACTCACTTTGGACAAAACGGCTCAACTCCTGCTTTACTTTCTCTGTTTCTAAAAGCTGTTGATGCCCTAGTAAATCGGCTTTAATGAGTTTGTACATGAACAAGTCATCTTTAGTACTCTCGTCATCCAATTCATTATCTGTATCTAAATCATCATTTGTCCCTAAGTTTTTGACATCTGTTTCTTGATTAATAGTTTTTGATGCTTTTAATTTATTTTGGCTTAATGATTCTTTACGTTTTTCGTATCTTTCACAATAGTAAGCAGCAGCAATTCTCGGATCATCTTGGATAGAAGTTAGTCTTTGAGCTTGTACCTCTAGTGACTCGGCAAAATCTTTAATTCCTTGGGGGAAAGATGCCAGCAGTTGGGAGATAGACATCTGACCTTGTTGAGATTGCCCTTTTTCAGCTAACCAAATATTTTGCTGATATAATCCTGGCTTAATCTGCGGTTTAGTAGGCCCTTCGGGTCTATCCTTGTCTGTTCCTTTAAAACTGCTTACGGGGAGAATTATGTCTATTTTTGGTTTGCTCTTCGGATCTGCATATTCTATTTCATCTAAGTTGTATGGTCGGAGTGTTCCTTTGCCAAAACGATATTTAATAGTATCCTCTCCAACTCCATCCACCCAACCAAATCGATGCTGAATTACACGATAGCTTTTATCTGCTTGGGATTCTCTTAAGGTTACTTTGTCATAGAGTTGTGTTGAAATCTGCCCATAACAGTCACCGACTAGTTTATATGCCAAATCATTTGATAATATCCCTCCATTTTCACCAGCCTTTTCAGTAGAATCATCTACTACCAGAATGTTTAGCTTTTCGTGAATTGCATTTTTACAAGCCCCAAGGAAGATGGAACCATAA
>NZ_JADEXU010000058.1 GCF_015206895.1 Nostoc sp. LEGE 12450
TATTGCAGGGGGTGATCGTGCTGTAACCGTTGGCTATACCGACAATGGCTTTGTTGAAATCTTCATCTTTAAAACCAACTGCACGCAGCATAGCTCGATTTGGCGATCGCTGTACTCCTTGCGTTACTACTTGGCTTCTCAAATTCTCCGACATCTTTTTTCCTTCCCTGGCATGATCGCTTGTATTGCGATTGTATTACCTGATTTTCTCATGTATACGCAGCGCGATCGAACATGGGTAAGCATTGGTAATTTTCTATTAAAACCAGGACTTACACACAAGAGATCCCCCCTAACCCAATATGCTTGGGTTGAGTGTCAGCATTACCCAACAAAGTCTTGATAATGTTGGGTTTCCTTCCTCAACCCAATCTACGCCAGTTTTAGTTTTTAGCCTTAACCCAAGCTAACCCCCATTTTTAAGACTATGGCTCGCTCAAGAAGTCGTTAATAGCGCGTAATAATTGACGGAAAGTGTAAGGCTTCTTCAAAAATATACTGATACCAGCGTTAGCAGCCTCGACTATTTGGCTGTCTGTCACCATGCCGCTGATGCCCATAATCTTGACTTGTGGATTCATTTGTTGCATTATGCCAATTGCTGTTAACCCATCCATTGACGGCATCATCATATCCATCAACACCATACTGATTTGATTTTGATGCTGGGCATATAATGAGATTGCCTCGATGCCATTAATAGCTGTCAAGGTTTTGTAGTTGTGGTCTTCTAGCAAAGTTTTGCTAATCTCTAGGATAGCGGCTTCATCATCTACAACTAGGATTAATTCTCCGTTGCCATTGGGCAATTCCAAGTTCTCTGTTTGTTGCTTTGTACTTTTGTTCAAAGCTGGTAGGTACACTTGGAATTGGGAACCTTTGCTTACCTCACTAGACACTTTCACAAAACCATTATGGTTTTTGACAATCCCAATTACAGTTGACAAACCTAAGCCAGTGCCTTTGCCTGGTTCTTTAGTTGTGAAAAATGGCTCAAAAATTCGCTCCAAAATTACTGGAGAAATCCCAAATCCTGTATCTGAAATAGTTATGACTATATAAGGGCCCACCTGAGCATTTAGATTCATCTTGGCAAAATTTTCATCAACGAATAAATTTTCCGCAGAGATAGATAATGTACCGCCTTTGGGCATTGCATCACGAGCGTTGACGCACAAATTCATTAACACCTGATGAATTTGAGTCGGATCTGCCAAGATAGTCCAGAGTTTATGTCTAGGTAGATTATTGATAATTGCGATCGATTTTGGAAATGTACTTTGGACAATTTGCTCAATTTCTAACAGTAGGTGTTCTATTTGTAAAGAAATGCTGTTGCCTTCAGACCGACGAGAAAAAGTCAGAATTTGCTTGACCAAATCCGCCGCCCGTTTAGAGTTATGTTCAAGAAGCTTCAGCAGTTGTTGATTGCGTGCATCTAGATTGGGAAATTTGAGCGCTAACATCTCCACTGATGACAGAATGGGCGTAAGGATATTGTTGAGGTCGTGGGCAATGCCACTTGCCAACGTGCCAAGACTCTCTAGGCGTTGGGCACGGAGAAATTGGGCCAGGAGTTGTTTTTTTTCTGTGATGTCGGTATCAACAGAGAGGATGGATTTGGGTTGCTCTGCTTCATCACGCATCAGTGTCCATCGGCTTTCCACGATAATTTCTTTGCCGCCCTTTGTCACTTTATGTAACTCACCTTGCCATAAGCCAGAGTTAGTAACATTTGTTAAAGCCACTTGTAACTGCTGCGAGCTTTCTTTGCACAGCAACTCCTCCAGGTTCTTTCCTAAAGCCTCATCAGCTTCCCAACCATATAGACGTTCTGCACCTTGATTCCAGAATAAAATTTGGTTTTGGAAATTTCGCACGATAATCGCATCAGAAGCGATATCTAATAAAGCTGCTTGTTCGCGGATTTTCTGTTCTGCCCATTTGCGCTCAATGGTCGTAGCTAACACATTAGCGATCGCTTGCAAAAAGTGAATATCATTTTGGGTAAACTCCCGATGTCTAGTTGTGTGTGCCCCTAAAACACCCAGAGGTTGTTTCTGACCTTGAATGATGACGCTAATGCCACTGATCACTGAGTGGTTAATCAATAACGGTGGTCTTTGAAACCGTGTTTCTTTCCGCAGGTCACAAACAATTACTGGCTCATGGGAAAGTAGTGTATAAGAAGCCTGAGTCTGACTCCCTCCACCTAATTCTAATTTAAAATTTCCCACTAGCCCTGGCTGCCAACCGACTCCTGATCGCAACAATAAGCTGTTCTCATCTGGAAGCATTTCTAAAACTTTACTGTATTCCACCTCAAGGCCTTGAGTAACCAGGACAACTGCTTCGTCCATTAATGTGTAAAGGTCGATATTAGCCAGAGCTAACTGACCCAATTTAGCTACGGCTGCCTGCTGGCGCACACGTGCTCTTAAACCAGCTTCCACTCGCTTGCGTTCAGCGAGTTCAGTATGTACCTGTTCATAAAGTTGAGATTGCTGGATGGCAATGCCCACCTGTACTGTCAATTGTTTGAGAAAATCGATTTCCCACGTCTGCCACTGGCGGGGTGCTGCACACTGGTTAGCAACTAATAATCCCCACAATTTTTTTCCTTGCAAAATTGGAACCGCCAAGTTTGCCCTGACCTGAAACTGAGTAAGTAAATCGCGGTGGCATTCAGTTAGACCTGCTGTATAAATATCCGCAATAGCTTGGACGCGCCCATGTCTGTACTCCTCGCCGCGAGTTTCCATAAAATAAGTGTCTTGAACTTGGGAATTCAGGGTAGTAATCCAACGATCGTCGACAGACTCTACTACCACTACCCCTCTGTAGTCTGGTTCAAACTGATACATGAACACTCGATCTACTTGCAGCAATTGACGAACTTCAATAACGGTAGTGTTGAGAACCGTGTCTAAATTCAAACTCTGGCGGATGCGCTGGGCAATTGCCATCATCAGTCGCTGCCATTGAATTTGCTGTTGCAGTGCCTCCTCTGCCTGCTGACATTCTGTGAGGTGGTACATTGAATTAAATTCATCATTGTTCATCTGTAATATGCCTGATTTAATCCATTAGGTTGTCAATACCTGTAGTGACTGCTGGTTATGCCTCTGGGCTATTGCCTGTAGCCTATACTTTGTGGAAATAGATATAGTTAAAATTATCTGAATAATGCAAGGATATTAATCTTACGGCAGTTGTTATTTATATAGTTATTCTTTAAAAGTTGTGCCGATTCAATATATGTTTTCTTTATTGCACCATAAATTGTCATTTGTAACAACTTATAATAACTGTATATATATTGAGTTAGTGAATGAAAGAAGGCGATCAATATGGCTTAGACAGAGTTTTTTACTCTGTTTTGACCGTTAGCAATTAAATTAAACCTTACTGATAAATTATTATAAAAAAAATGGTATTCATTTTATACAAATGAATACCACTCTCTATTGCTTAAAATTATCGATGACAGAGATATTTTACCCAGGTAGAGTTATCCCAGTCACAGCGATCGCACCTGCAATGGCACTGGCTGCAAGAGAAGCGAGCGCTGTCCCAAATAACCACCATGCAGCATTTGCAACGGTTTTTTTGGTTTCTTCGGCTTGCTTTTTAGCTTGCTCTTGGATGGCTTTCAAACGTTTTTGGGTTTCTTTTTGGATGCGTTCGGCTCGTTGCAATACACCATCCCGCGCCGATTCTATTTGGTCGATAATCCGGTTAGCATCTGCCTCAGAGATATCCTCACGAGAACTGATGACAGCAACTAAGGTGTCACGATCAAATTGACTGAGGCGATCGCGCAATGCTTCAAATCCAGCTTGCGGATCGTCGAATACTTTGGCAAAATCTTGCTTAATGCCTTCATAGTTGAGTTCAGAACGATCTAGGGAGTTAAGATAGTTGCGAACTTTGGCAAAAATTCCATCCAGCACTGATTGCACCTTCTGCTGAATCTGCTGGAATTGTTCGACAATAGAACTGCGGACAGAATCAATTTGATCCACAATCCGGTTAGCTTCTTCTTCTGAGATGTCTTCACGTTGGGATAACAGCGCCACGATTGTGGAACGGTCAAATTTTGAGGCGCGATCGCTTAAACTCCCAATTCCAGCGCGGGGAGAAGACAACAGCAATTGTAAATCGCGTTTGATTCCTTCGGGGTTGAGTTCGTCTTTATTGGTATTACGCAGATATTCTTCAAGATTGGCTTCAAAATCTAAAGCTTGTTGAGCAGTACGCTTGGCTAAACGTCGCGGCGCTCTTAGAATATCACCAATGGCATCTTGTACGCGATCAATGATCTGATTAACTTGCTCTTGGCTCAAGTCTCCGCGCTGACTCACGAGTTGAACCAAGGTTTCTCGATCTACATGAGATAAGCGATCGCGCAGTGCTAAGGCTCCAGCTTTGGGATCGTCGAGTAATTTTTCCAAATCGGCTCTGATACCTTCGGGATCGAGTTCTTCCAAGTTGGTATTGCGGAGATATTCGGCGATCGCTTTTGTAGTTTTTTCGTACTGTTCTTTTGCTTGCTGCGGTACTTGCAAGATGTTATCTCTGACTGCTTCTAGCTGATCAAGAATTTGGTTTACCTGTTCTTCGCTCAAATCTTGACGCTGACTGAGCAGTTGTACCAGTGTATCGCGGTCAAATTGCGATAGGCGCGATCGTAATAGGCTAATTCCGGCTTGCGGATCGTCTAGTAAAACTCTAAACTCACGTTTGATACCTTCAGGATTGAGTTCGTCTTTGTTAGTATTCCGCAAATAATTTTCAACTCTTTGACGCAGTTCATCAGCTTTCGCTTTTGCTTGTTCTTGCAATTCTCTAGCACGATTTAACAAATTATCGCGGTTGCGTTCGAGTTGACCAACAATATTATTAGCTTCCTCTTCGCTGAAATCTTGACGTTGTTGCAGCAATTGTACAAAAGTATCGCGGTCAAATTGTCCGAAGCGGCTACTTAAATCTTCAAACCCAGCTTCTGGATCTTCTACTAACTTGGCAAAGTCCCGTTCAATACCTTCAGGGTTGAGTTCTTCTTTCCCAGTGGAACGTAGATAATTTTCGATGCGCGTGCGGAAATCTTGCCCTTTTTCTCGTGCTTCGGCTTGTTTTACAGTTTCCAAAACTTCCGAGCGAGCGCTTTCCATTTGTTCGGAAATTTCTTTCACCCTGGGTTCACTGAGATCGCCTCGCTGGTTCAGCAAGTTGGTGAAATATTCTTGATTGATTTCTTCTAACTCTCGTCTCACAGTTGTAGGATCTGCGTTTACGTCATAGATGATTTCTTTAAATTCATCTAATAGCGTAATTCGGTTAAAATGCCAGGGAAATGAATTCAATATGTAATCTTCGACATCTGCTTTAATCGTGTTTTCAAGTGATATTGGTAGTCTTGCAGATATTTGCTCAGTGGCTTGCTCTCTAAACTTTTTAAATTGTTCTGTTACTTGCTCAACATCGACATCTTGAACTTTTTCTTTCAGCTTTTGCAACTGAGTTGTAATTTTGTTCACATCGATATTAGAAAGGTTAACCCGATCGAGAACTGCTGGTGCAGCAGCAGTCAAACCATATCGAATAGCTTGCTTAATTACACCATTACCATTACCACCTCCAACTGTAACCAGTTGTTGAAGGCGCTCGCCCAATTGCTCAGAATTGAGTTCTTCAGGAGTCGCAGACTTAAGTAAATTAATTACCTGTTCTGTGGGATTTTTTCGATTTAAAGCTTCTTGCCAAGCACCTTGAAGTTGGTCAGCAATGCCATTGATATCTTCTTTAGATAAATCTGTGCGAGTCCCAATTAAATCAACAAATGTTTGGCGATTAACATTTTGTAATAAATCGCTATTAGCAACAGATTGTAAATCTGTATCTTTAAGAAGCTGGTCAAATTGGTTGCGAATTTCTTTGATGTTAGGCTTTGGCAATTGTAGAGAACTTAAAGAAGTTTGGAGAGTATTTTTAATCCCTTCAGAATCAAAACCTGAAGTTAATTCCCGCCGAACTGCGGCTGTAATATCTTCCGCAGTCGAAACTAACTGTTTTTTTGCAGTATTAGCACTGATACCAGCAGTTGCTGTACCCATCAGAGCTTGAAAACCAGAAGTGACAGTATTAGAGATAGAACCAATTAAAGAACCTACGGCTGATGAACCCAACCAAATTACTAGTGAGAAATAAGTAGACCAGATGACTACACCAATAATTGATCCTAAGAATGCACTTTCGATTAAGCTAAGTTTTACAGCTAGAAAGCAAGCAATAAATAATGCAATACTCGCAGTTATTAACACCCAAGTGCCAATTTTGCCTTGAACCTTACGAATTGTCTTACCCAAACTTTCTGACTTATCATCGGAATCTGAATCAATTTCCCAAGATGAGATTCCGGCAGCAACTGAAAAGTTTGTGAATAACAATTGAAAAGCAAATGCCATCGAAACCCCAGCCAGCAATGCCACCAAGAATTTAGGCCCAGAAAAAAGCACTGATGCTTCTTCTGGAGTTAGTGCTTCCTGAGCTAAAGTTATCGGCGCTAATCCTAAAATAGTTGCAACACCTTGAAACATAATATTTTTTCTCACTTGCACTCAATTAAATACCCATTTATAAAATGGCTTATTTATCAGCTTAATTATCAAATATATAAGCTAACACTTTCTTAGGTAATAGGTTCATTTGCCAAAAGTCGTATTTTGAAGTTTATTATTTTTTCGTTAAACAAAAGTTTATAATTTTCTATTTTCACCATATTCCACATTTATACAAAATATTTTTTTATTACTATAGAAAGTAAACTTTATAAAAAATAATCTAAGTATACAGCATTGATTAAAAGGGTAAATTCCTCTTTTATACAGAATAAATCAATGCTTTTTGTGTCCACATCTAGCAAAATTCATAGAGTTAAGAAATGTAAGTGTTTATAAAAACATAATTTTATATTTATTCATTTAGATAAAAACACCTATACCTAATGATAGAGATAAAAATTCTTCCAAGCGATTGATGAAACTTAAATCTAAGCATGTATTAATAAGGATATTACAAGCTATAAATTTGTGAATAATTGATTGTTGCTGAGGAGAAGAAGATAATGGTTGTAGGTGTACATAAACGTGCTGTAGGTGTATTTTCTAATCGTCGAGATGTTGAACATGCGCTACATGAATTGAAAAAAGTCGGCTTTGACATGAACAGAGTTTCTGTCATTACGCAAGATGGAGACAGAGAAGATATTGCTGGGGCTGAAGTGCGTGATCGCGTCGGTGATAAATCTGATGAAGGTGCTAAAGTTGGAGCCGCTACCGGCGGTGCTTTGGGCGGATTAACTGGTTTATTAGTCGGTCTTGGTACTTTGGCAATTCCTGGAATTGGACCAATTATGCTGGCTGGAGCCGCAGCAACTACTTTAGCTACAACTCTTGCTGGTGCTGGGATTGGTGCAGTAGCTGGTAGTTTGCTTGGTGCATTGATTGGTTTAGGAATTCCTGAAGAACGAGCTAGAGTTTATGACGAACGTGTAAGACGAGGACACTATTTAGTGATCCTTGATGGCACAGATACAGAAATCGCTAGAGCAGAAGCAATTCTCCATCAGCGTGGTGTCGAAGAGTTTGGTATTTACGATAACCCAGATGCGAGAAATGCTGATTATGTCGCTCCAACCCATAACGTAAATGTGGCTCATAGTGGTGTTGCTAGACGCGCGATAGGAGTCTTTCCTCATCGCCGAGATGCAGAAGCAGCACTCACAGAATTACGAGATGCAGGTTTTCCCTTAAGTAGAGTTTCTATCATCGCCAAAAATACAGACGGTCATGGGATCGCTGGTGTAGATGTAGATAGAAATGTTGCAACAGGTAATAAAGCAGACGATGGTGCAAAAACTGGAGCAGCTACAGGTGGTGTTCTAGGTGGTTTGACTGGCTTATTAGTTGGTCTTGGAACTCTAGCAATTCCTGGAGTTGGGCCTGTGATTGCTGGTGGCGCAGTAGCAACAGCTTTGGCCACAACCTTAGCTGGTGGTGCGATCGGTGCAGCTGCTGGCGGTATTGTTGGCGCACTGGTTGGCTTGGGGATTCCTGAAGACAGAGCGCGGGTATATAGCGATCGCTTCCAAAGAGGCGACTACTTGGTAATTATCGATGGTACCCAAGCTGAAATCCACCAAGCTGAAGCGATTCTCAACCGTCGAGGTATTGAAGAATTTGCTATTTATGATGCCACTGATTTAGGCGAACATCGGCCAGGTTCCGACCGAGTAATCCATCATGACACACAAGTAGCCAATCCCATTCACCCCAATCACTCAACAGATATTCATGGAAACGATCCTGCTGTAGTGATTGTTGACCGTCGTGATGAAACACTTTAATCCAAAGTAGTTTTCACTGATACTAATTACACACAATTGCAAGAGCAAGAATTCAAAAACTTGCTCCTCACTTCACCGTAAAAATCAACAAATTTCACTTTCCGATTGCGAATTAAATCTATGAAAAAGCTAACCCCCTTCTTAATTAGCACCCTTTTAGTTTTTGGTGTTGCTGCTTGTGATAACGCTTCTAAAACAAGCGAATCTGCACCAGGTAATCCTAATGAAGCTCCACAATCACCGAGTGTACAAACAACAGAAGCTTCTCAAAAAGACGCACAAAGTGAAACTCGCAGAAGACAACTTGATGCTGATATCCGTGCCCGCGAACAACGGAATAATGTCACTGGCGGCGATACAGATAGAGCTAAAGGTGATTTATCAAGTCAAGTTCGCTCTAAGCTAGAGGCAAACATACCCAAGGGTCAACTAACAGTTGATGCCACACAGGATGGAGTTGTCACTGTTGGAGGAACTGTTAACAATCAGCAAGAGTTAGCTAAAATTGAACGTTTAGCTAAAGAAATTAAAGGTGTCAAAACTGTAGTTGTTAAAGCAACTGTTGCCCCACCGACAAACTGAGCCAACTAGCAATAAAACCAACTGAGTAGGTATAAAAAATAAATTTATATTTTCCTACTCAACCTTAATGGTCAGTTATACTTATTGCTGACCATTAATAATTGATAACTGACGACTTTAATGATTATATTTATTGATGCTCAGTTCAGTTACAGAAACTTTTGTAATAATTGAAAAACTATGGAAACCGAACAACAGCAACGTGAATCCATCAATACTTCAATACCACAAAGTGCGCTAGCACTTGAAGGTGTAGATACAAATTTGCCAAAGTTACCGCCAGCATCTGAACCGAAATCTCAATGGCAGCAAATTAGCAGACAAGTTTCTCAATTTTTGGAGAAACTACCCGACTACTTAGGTAGCTTTTTTCAAGACTATAAGCAGCCTCTAATAACTGTTGCTTTAATTTTAGCTGCTATTGTTACAGCAAAGTTAGTGCTAGCACTACTGGATGCAATCAATGATATTCCATTGCTATCACCACTCTTTGAATTAGTTGGAATTGGTTATGCCAGTTGGTTTATTTTCCGTTATTTACTAAAGGCTTCAACTCGGCAAGAATTAGCTGATGAAATTCAATCCCTCAAAAATCAATTTGTGGGCGAATAAATTTTCTAACCATTCAACTAGTACACTACATTATGGTAGAAGTCTATCTACCTTTAAGACAAGGGGCTTAAACTCCTTGTCTTAAATAGTAAATGTAAACTATTAGTAGTTAACCTCAATTAATCTTAATCTTTTGATACACCGGAAGATAGAGGATGTAATACTCTTTTTAATTTTAAATCACTTCTAAAGATAGTAGTTCGGAGATAAAAAAAAGCTTAATCTAGTTTTTGAAGTTATTTAATAGATTCTTTTACGAGGACATAAATTATGGCTAATGAAGCAGTTAAGAGAGATATAGATTCATCCGATCGCGCTGAAGTAGATACTTATGATCGCGGCATTATTCCAGCCGAAACAGCTGCTCGTAGAGAAAGAGAAGGAGGCAGCTACAAAACACTCCCTACAGAAGAAAGGGAAGCAGATGCAGCTACAGATGACCAAACCGATCCAGAAAGTGTACGTACTACTGACGGATACACCGTAGACAAAGAAGGTTTATTGAACAATTATGCAGTCGAACCGGAAATGTACTACGAAGAACCAGGTGATGCACGCAAACAAGCAGCAGAAGACACGGCAGAACGTGTTGAAGAACTTGGAGAAGTTAATCAGGATGAAGAAGGCAAGTTGACCGAAAAGGGTGACAAACGCGGTAGAGGCCCAGGAATAATTTAATTAACAAATATCCTTTTGGTGGGTGCAATTACACGTAAAAAGGCTAAATAGGCAGTTTGTAGAGACGCAATTATAGTAATTGCGTCTCTATTTATTTATATAGCAATACGCTTGGGTTAACGCCAAAGCCCTTCAACTGCGTTGGGCTTTGTGCAACCTATCTAGCTCAGTGCAATTGCGTAACTAATTTTACAGGCGACGAAGCCAACTTGTTAAAAGTAGACTCATCTTTATATCCACACAAATTTTGCTGGATATAAAGTCAGTACCTGATTAAAATAATCTAAAAATATGGGGCTTTTAATATTTTCTGTTGCTTTAGTTGCCATTGTTGCTCTAATTATCATTAATGCCTACAACGATTTAGTCAAGTATCGCAACCGTTACAAAAATGCTTACTCTCAAATCGATGTTCAATTACAGCGTCGCTATGACTTAATTCCCAACTTAGTGGAAACTGCCAAAGGGTACATGAAGCATGAGCGGGAAACCTTAGAAGCAGTTATTGCGGCTCGGAATTCTGCAATTAATGCTAGCAGTCGTGCCGCACAAAATCCCGGCGATCCCCAAGCAATGCAACAGTTGGGCAATGCTGAAGGAGCGCTGACGGGTGCGTTAAGTCGGTTAATGGTACTTTCAGAATCTTATCCAGAATTGAAAGCCGATCGCGCCATGACTCAGGTGATGGAAGAATTATCTTCCACTGAAAACCGGATTGCTTTTGCACGTCAGGCTTTTAATGACGCGGTGACACTTTACAACACCAAGAGCGAATCTTTCCCCAGCAATCTTGTGGCAAATACTTTTAACTTTACTGTTGCAGAATTGCTCGCCGAAGCGACTCCAGAAATGAGAAATGCTCCACGCGTGTCTTTTTAGGTATCTATGAATTTCTTTGAACATCAGGATCGGGCACGCCAAAACACGCAACAATTAATTGGGTTATTTTCCCTGTCGATCGCAGTCATGATTATGGCGATTTACATTGCCACTTTATTTCTGTTCCGTATGGCTCCCCGTGTTTGGTGGCATCCAGGGATATTTCTCTACGTGGCTGGGATTACAATAATTGCGATCGCAGTGGGAAGTCTCTATAAAATTGCCTGTCTCCGTCAAGGAGGAAGCGTCATAGCTCAGGAGTTGGGGGGAAGACTGTTACTCCCAGATATGGCAGATGAACAAGGGCAGCAACTATTAAATATAGTCGAGGAAATGGCGATCGCTTCTGGTATTTCTGTCCCAGAAGTTTATCTCCTGGAAAGAGAAACCGGCATTAATGCCTTTGCTGCCGGATTTACGCCCAATGATGCTGTAATTGGTGTTACCCGTGGGACTTTACAACACCTGAACCGAGATGAGCTACAAGGAGTCATCGGCCACGAATTCAGCCACATTCTTAATGGAGATATGCGGCTAAATTTGCGTTTAGTGGGACTCTTGCACGGGATTTTGTTCATTTATTTAACCGGAGAATTGTTGTGGCGCATTCGCGATAGCTTCCGTTTAGGAAAGGAAGATAAGGGTTTACCTATCTGGGCTTTTGGTTTAGCACTAATGGCAATTGGCGGTATCGGATTACTGTGTGGACGGCTGATTAAAGCCGCCGTTTCTCGCCAACGCGAATTTCTTGCAGATGCTTCGGCTGTACAGTTCACTCGCAACCCAAACGGACTTAACGGAGTCTTCCAAAAACTCCAACAGATGGATTCACGCTTGATTTCGCCTGGTGCAGAAGCCGCTAGCCACATGTTTTTTGGCAATGCGCTCAACCCCTCTTTCTGGGACAATATGTTTTCTACCCATCCACCTCTAGCAGAACGTATCCGTCGCGTTGGGGGTTTGAACGTCAGCAATTTGCCAGCAATGCCATCTCGCAATCAAATGCGTTCCCCTTCCCAGGAATCTCTAACAATGGGCTTTGCTGGTGGTTCCAATGCCATGCCAGAACAGGTTGTAAACCAAGTTGGAAGCGTTACACCAGAGCATTTTGCCCATGCTCAAGCGCTGTTATCGCAGTTACCAGAATCCCTACGCTTGGGTGTACGGGAGCAGGAAAGTGCAATGGCGATCGCTTTAGCCCTAGCGTTAGATACAGAAAATATCGAGATCCAAGAACGTCAAATTGCTTGGTTACGCGAGGTACAGCCTGCTGAGTTGGTAGACAAAACTCTGGAATTGAGTAGCGAAATTAGCCAGTTAGATGCCAAAATTCGCTTACCACTTGTGGATTTGGCAGTACCCGTATTGCGCCAAAATTCTGCCAAAGAATGCCAAAGACTATGCAAATGTGTCCACGGTTTAGCTGTAGCCACCGGAAGCTTATCGCTGTGGCATTTTGTGTTGCAGTTAATACTGTGGCATCGCCTCCAACCTAGTATAAATCCTGCATCTACAACAACAGTAGAATACACCTCCATAGAACAGATTTGGCTAGATAGTCTGTTAGTACTGTCCGTAATTGCCCGCGTTGGACACTCTCAACCCGATGTGTCCACCGAAGACATCGCCTATGCTTTTCGTTCTGGGGTTTTTCGGCTTCCCAAAGCCGCAGAACAAGAAAAACCAGACACGCCACCAAGCTGTAATTTTACTGAACTTAAGAAGAGTATTGAACGCCTCCGCCTTGCCAGCCCCAAACTCAAACAAGCTATTGTAGATGCCTGCGCTCACACGGTACTATTAGATAACAAGGTTACACAGTCCGAAGCAGATTTGCTCAGAGCGATCGCTATGACGCTAGACTGTCCCATCCCCCCATTTTTAAACCCTCAGCGTGGCATTTCAAAACAGAAACAATCTTCTCCGAAGGGAAGTTAATGTAACGAGTGAGACACAGTTATTTCTAACTAAACAAAAAAGTCCGCAAAAACGGACTTTTCTATTATTCTTTTTATAGCTAGAAATAGCTGCTTAACAGGAAAATAACCCGTTGCATTATCATTACATTTACCAAAAAGGGGAAAAGGGGAAAGGAAAGGATAAAGAACTTTTCCCCACAAGGTATAAAGCCCCTATTTTTAAATAGGTCGAATAAAAAAGAAGATTTTTAAGACACGTAGTGCGATAAAAATCAGTGTCGATATTTGAAACCCCTGATTTTAAGTCGCTAGTTCCCTTTCTCCTTTCCCCCTTTCCCTTTCTTCATAAGCAATTGATTTATTTTCGATCTCATTTTTTCTTGGCGTTATTCTCTACGAGACGCTGCACGTTGGCGATTCGTTCATTTTCACAACTCAAATAGGATTGCTATCTTGGCAAAAGAGTATCATATTGTACAAAAACTCTTGGCATTGCCTAGAAGTATTAACTTGCTTAAAAAGTTTAGACAAAATGCCAGCATTCTAGAAATTTGATTGCTATATTAGATTAAATAACTATTCTGGCAAGGATTAAAAAGCTGTGCGGGATGATTTACAGGGCTTGGAAATTAGTCAGGATGAACTGCAAAAGCTGACTAATTTACCTGTCAATGATCAACTTTTAATCATTACAAATCCTCTCAAAAATTTTGCAAAACTATACATTCGAAAAATTAAAAGTTCGGAAGGAGCGACTGTAGTTTTTATTGGGTTTGCTACATTTGTTTTTGGCTATCTTTTATTTGATATAATTCTAAAAATATTTGTGTCATGGCTAGCAATTCCATCCTGGATAGTATTAATTATTTTAAGTCTTTGGGTTGGCGGTCTTACGCAAACCATCTTATATTTAATCTGGAAAAGGAGAAGTAAAATTGTCAAGCTCAATATGACAAACTCTCTCCAAATCCTGTTAAATGATGTTGAAAGATATAATACTGTAATTAGAGCAATACATATCAATGACCAAATAGAAGAAGCTGGTAATCCAGAAGTGCTGATAAAAGAAAGAGAGAGTGTTCTCGCAGCGCTTAATCTGACTAAAGCTGATTTAGTTCGCGCTTTGAAGACAGAAAGGATTTTGAGAGAAAATAAGAGCTTTATCCTTAGTAATACAGAACTATTCGTCAACAATTTAGCAACTTTAACAGCCATGCAAGTAAATGAACAGGCTACTGAGCATGGAAGGTTGCTTAATGAAGCCTTACAGATTGCATTAGATGTACAACACGAAATGAAACGATTACAGACTCAGGGTTAAAATAATTTGTAATGACTCTCGCTACAAGACGCTGTGCGAACTCGCTACGCTAACGTAATAACGTTCGTTCGCGAACAGCGTATGCAGACAAGGCTCAGTAACGTAATTCGTAATCGAAAAATAGGTCAGACTAAGGAACCTCTTCTGATAACCCAATTATGGATGGAGATTTAGACCTCAACTGTAACTTAATTACCAATTGTTCGTAGCTTTTTCCATAATCCTTCCCACGGTAGCGATCCCCGGTCTAACATAAAGAATATCAAGAAAGTGATCGCTTATCGGCATGGACTGGAAAGAAGTCAGAGGTAACTGGGTAATCATTCCCCGAAATCCCATAGGTATCATCCATTTTTTAGGAGGTGCATTTGTCGCCACTGCACCACACATCACTTATCGCTGGTTACTCGAACAACTGGCAAGCAAAGGCTATGTTGTAATTGCTACGCCTTTTGTCAATACATTGGATCATACAGCGATCGCAAAATCCGTGTTGTTAAACTTTGACCGCACCTTGGAACGATTACATGATTCTGGAGCATTACGCAAGCTTTACTTCCCCATCTATGGTCTTGGACACAGTATGGGCTGTAAACTTCACTTGCTAATTGGTAGCCTCTTTAAAGTAGAACGTGCAGGCAATATTTTAATATCCTTCAACAACTACGCCGCTAAAGAAGCTATTCCCCTAGTAGAACAGTTCAATTCTACTTTGAAAATCGAGTTTACTCCCTCACCGTTGGAAACTAACAAGCTTGTCCAAGAGCGTTACACTATCCGACGTAATTTATTAATAAAGTTTAGTAATGACACCATTGACCAATCAGCAGCTTTAACCAAAATATTACAAGAACGCTTTGATGACATGGTGACAGCACAAACGTTACCAGGAAATCATACAACGCCTTTAGGTCAAGATATTAAATGGCAAACTGGAACGTCTTTTACCCCCTTTGATGCATTAGGGCAATGGTTCAAGCAAGAAGCATACCGCGACTTGAACCAGTTAAGAAGTTCTATCCTGTTGTGGATGAATCCTCTTGCACCTCCATAATGTTTTATGACTGTCAAAAAGTCATAATTCGACTGGTAAATATAGAAAAATTCTAGATAAATTAACTAATGTAATAATATTGACATTAGTTAATAGTAGGAGCTTTCAGCTTTTTCTTCTTCACGAGAGGCTATGCGAACAAAGTAGGTCTAAAACCCTTACAGCAAACTTTGAATTATTTACGCTGTCCTACTTATTAATACAGAAATACAGCAGGTTGCAACTAAGTACATAATTTAGAACTAAAAATCAGATATAAAGAGTTTCTGCCTCTCACATTAAAACCCTTAGCTTTGTACTTCATGAAAAAGAAAACTGTTTTATTAGTAAAAAATTAACTCACATTATATTTTTATTTTCTATCTTTGCAGCAAATTATTAATGAGCCTTTCTGAGAAAATCCTATGTTTCAAATACTAATAATTGATGATGATTATTCCATAAAAATACTTTTGAAAAGGATGTTGGAAAAACAGGGTTATGAAGTAGTTACTGCTAGTAGTGGCGAGGAAGGAATAGAAAAAGCGCTAGCTTACCATCCAGCACTAATTATTTGTGATTGGATTATGCCGGGGTTGACTGGTCTGGAAGTCTGCCAGCGTATTAAGACAGATCCCAGATTTTTCACCACATTCTTTATTTTATTAACATCCTTAGATTCAGTTGCCGATTGCGTCAAAGGTCTAGATGCTGGTGCTGATGATTTTATTTCCAAACCTATCGAGCATAATGAATTACAAGCGCGGGTAAGAGCGGGGTTACGCCTGCATCAGTTGAGTAGAGATTTGCAGGCTCAAAAGTTGCTTTTAGAATCAGAAATGTCAGAAGCAGCAGAATATGTGCGATCGCTGCTGCCTTTTCCTATGACTGAACCTTTCAATATAAATTTCCGATTTATTCCCTCGCGGCAACTCGGTGGTGACTGTTTCGATTACTATTGGCTTGATGACGATTATCTAGCAATTTATTTACTCGATACTGCCGGACATGGACTCAAAGCTACTCTTCCCTCAGTTTCAGTGCTGAATCTGCTGCGTTCTCGTGCGCTAAAAAGTTTAAATTATTATCAACCTAGTGATGTTTTGAAGGCTTTGAATGATACCTTCCAGATGAATTATCAAAATGACAAATACTTTACGATTTGGTACGGAGTTTACAATCGAATCAACCGCCAATTAGTTTATTCTAGTGCAGGCCATCCGCCAGCAGTTTTAATAACTGGTTTATCTCCGAGAAAGTCTGATGTTCAACTCTTGAAAACCCCCGGTATGCCAGTTGGGATGTTTCCAGAAGCAAAATATGTTGATGGGGTTTACAATATTGAAAAATTCAGTAGCCTTTACATTTTTAGTGATGGCGCTTATGAAATCACTAAATCAGATGGCACTCTTTGGAGTTTGGATGCTTTTATTCAGCTACTAGTTAGCTTACAAAATCCTGTTGATTGCCAACTCGATCACGTACTGAGTTATTTAATCGCTCTGAACTCCAAAGATGCTTTTGATGATGACTTATCTATTTTACAAATTAAGTTTGATTAATTACGTATTTGATACTAAAACCTGATTAAATGCGTCTTGGCTAGGGAATATTTCAAATACTTTATCCATATTAGTAAGTTCAAATAATATCCTTACTTGCTCATTAATTGAGCAGAGAACAAGCTTAGTATTTGCTGCCCGCAAGGTTTTAAAAGCTAACACTAAAGCTCCTAAACCTGAACTATCCATAAATATTACATCTTTAAAATCCACTAACACAATTTTCGCACCACTTTCTAAAATATCAGTGATATTTTGTCGAAATTCTTGTGAAGTTGTGGCATTTAAATTACCACTGAGCTTAATAACTTTTACTTGTTCTCTCATAATTATGTCACGCTTATTTGTGTAAATGATGCTCTGATGCCACTATTTTCGCTATTATATACCCATCATAGAGCATTTAAAAATGCTTTCAAAACTAAATCTAACATTAAAAATTGAGTAATCATTGATAATTAATCTGTATCGATGAAGATTCATTATAAATATTTAAATATGAGGTTTTTGTAATTTTAAAAAAAATACTAGCTTAATTAAGTATATTTTTTCTACTACGAACAGATTAACTATAAATAACAAGATTGATAAGTTGGCATGATAAAACTCATGTATGTTTAGTTGTGTAAAAACATTGGAATAACCAATTTTCAAGCTGTTCGCTGATTTTATGTTTTATCACAGATGTAGATTTTTAACGCCAATTTACTTCCATCCCATTGATGTAGCTATCTACTGATCTACAAGCTGAAGTTATGACTTTTCAGATTATTTCCCAAATATTTTTTTATTTATGTTCGATTACTTACATTATGGAAATAATTTATCTCTGGAATGCCGCTCTAGAGCTAAAAATTTCGGTTTCAACAGCGCCAAGTAAGCTTAAACCTACACCAAGGCTTTAACAGAACTTCTCAGAGGCGATCGCTTCTGCCATTTTAGTATTCCCAATATCTGTTATTTTTCAACAGACAACACAAAAAGTAAAGAGTTATGAATTTATAACTCTTTACCCCTAACTCTCTCAAACAGGACTGACTTTAGCTCTGTAAAGCAGCTTTTCACCTTGAAGATAGCCAGTGTAGCGCACCTTGACTATTTCTCCAGGTAGTGAAGTTCCCTGCATCAGTTGGTGTAGTTGGGGGTTATAAGGCAATTCTGCTCCCACGGGTGCGATCGCTTCCACTCCCCACGCCTGTAAAAGCTTTTCCAGAGGTTTCTGCACTAATGGTACTATTTTCACTGCTGCTAGCTGTGGATTCTCTTGGGCTTTCTGTGCTGCTGTTGGCCATTGCAATAATAAAGACTCCAGCAGTTGTAAAGTTGACTGCTGGAGTTCTTCTAGTAATATCTCTCGCTGCTGTTCTAGTTGAAACTGCGATCGCTGATACTCTTTTCTTAAATCTGTAATCTCTTGTAACAATTCCTGACTGGGCGCTGCTTTCTCTTGTAATAACTCTACGGTTGAAAAAGTTGCGATTAATTCATTCAATGGCATCTGTAGCACTGGTGACAGCTTCAGCAGCACATCTACCCGCATCTGCTCTAGCTTTCCTTGGCGTAACCGCAAAAGTTGCCGTTCTGAAACACCAGTAGCTCGACTTAGCGCTTTAAAACTAGAAATACCCACCTGTTGCATTAAATCTTGCAACTTTTGGGTATTGGGCATTTGGCATTGGGTATTGGGCATCCCTTCGGCTCCGCTCAGGGCAAGTGGGCATTGGGCATTGGGGACTGGGGATTGGGCATGGGTATTGGTGATTAAGTTTTTTCTCAATTCCCAATGCCCTATTCCCTATTCCCTAATTCCTATTCCCTAATTCCTATTCTTCCAGTAAACTTCTCAACATCCAAGCGGTTTTTTCGTGTACTTGCATCCGTTGAGTTAATAAATCGGCAGTAGGCTCGTCGTTAACTTCCTCTATCACGGGGAAAATAGACCGTGCAGTTCTGACTACCGCTTCTTGTCCTTCCACTAATAAGCGGATCATCTCAACAGCTTTCGGAACTCCAGGAGTTTCTGGAATCGAACTCAGTTTGGCATATTCGCTATAGGTTCCCGGTGCGGGATAACCAAGCGCTCTAATTCTCTCGGCTATTAAATCAACCGCTAAAGCTAATTCTGTATACTGGGTTTCAAACATTAAATGTAAGGTTTGGAACATCGGCCCCGTTACATTCCAATGGAAGTTATGAGTTTTCAGATAAAGTGTATAAGTGTCAGCCAAGAGACGAGATAAACCATCGGCAATTTTAGCCCTACTCGCCTCGTCAATGCCGATATTTACATTTTTGACTGTTACTTTTGATGACATAATTTTCTCCTAATTAGGTTATATGTAATTGGGGATTGGGAATTGGGAATTGGGAATTGGGCATTGCGAATTGGGCATGGTTATTTTCCTTTTCCTTGTCCCCCTCTGCCCCCTGCTCCCATGCTCCCATGCTCCCCTGCCTCTCATACTCTCATTCTCTATGCCAAGTGCATCTTTAAAACGCTACGGGGTGCTTTACGAACTCTGGCTAAAACGGTTTCTTTGCCTAAACGCTGGCAAGCTTCATACCGATGGCAACCAGAAAAGCCATAATATTGTCCATCTACTTCTAGGACATCGATAGGTTCTTGCTGCCCAATCTCCGCAATCGATTCCATTAAGGCTTGCACTTTATTTGGATCGTTTGCACGGGGCAATGGCCGTTTTATCTGATTTAATGGAATTTCTTGGACTCTAACCATAAGGAGTTTATCCAACTAGTTCTGTTTTGTGTCTCTAAATAAATCATAGTCGTTATGACTTCGTTTTGCAACTTATATTTGGGGCAAAACTGGTAATGGTATCATTGGAGCGCTCATGCGACAAAAAGACCGCACTGCAAAGCAATTGGAAAATAAGCTGCAACGCCGCATTAGGGGGCAAAAGAAGCTCGATATGCTGCGCGTAGCTTTCTTCCCCATAGGGTTACGCTATCAGGTAGCCATGAAATTTTTGTTTTGGCGTTTTTCCCACACTGTGCTGACAACATTTTGTCTATTGGGACTGACTGCTGCATCAGGCCCTGAGAGTAACATCCAGGATATAGGACTGAAAATTGGGATTGTGCAGCGATTTGGTTCACAACCCACAGCCAAACTGCAACTGGAACCCACAAAAGGCGATCGCTTAAAGCTAAAATTTCAATTGGGTAACAAGCAGCAAATCCTGGTGACAAAGAACCACGTATTGCTGGAAACAGTTATGCAAGCTTTACCCCGGCCAGCAGTTGAAGAAATGGTAGTCTTAGGCACATACCGCACTTTTGAAACTGCGGAAGATAGTGCTAAGAAATGGCGTTCTCAGGGAATAGAAGTGGAAATCGCCCAGCCAGAACGCTGGCAGGTTTGGGCTAAACGAGATGTTTATAGCACTCCTTTATTGCGACGCTTACTATTGCAGAACATTCAAGCTTCTAATAAAGATAAAGTATATCTTGATACTAAAGTTTTAAAACAAGTGCCGCAAGTTAGTTGGGTGGTGGATGGTAAACGCTATAGCCCAAATGATTTGGAAATTAGCACTGATAAAAACTTGATTCGGGTCAATAAAAGCGAAAAACCAGAAAATGCTCGTCTTTATTCTGGACAACTGAATTTGCAGCCAAATGCTTACGGCACATACACTTTAGTTAATCAAGTCCCTTTAGAAACTTATTTACGTGGGGTTGTGCCTTACGAAATAGGAACGGATGCACCAAAAGCGGCGCTAGAAGCCCAAGCAATTCTCGCCCGGACTTATGCTTTAAGAAATTTACGCAGGTTTGCCGCAGATAACTATCAGTTGTGTGCCGATACTCACTGCCAAGTTTATTATGGGCTAAATGGAGCGGCTGCTAAAACAGACCAAGCGATCGCTTCCACCAGGGGTAAGGTAGTAACTTATAAAAACGAACTCGTAGATGCCCTTTATTCTTCTACTACAGGTGGTGTTACTGCTTCCTTCAGTGATGTCTGGAATGGCGACGATCGTCCCTATTTGCGCCCTGTACTAGATGCTGCGACTAATTTTTGGAACTTGTCTAAGCAGAGTTTGGCAGATGAAAAGAACTTCCAGAAATTTATTAATATCCAACAGGGATTTAATGAGAGCAAATGGGATGCTTTTCGTTGGCGCAAGGAGACCCGTTTAGAGGATATTATCAAGGACTTGCAGAAATTTTTGCAGGTAAAAAACAGTCCTAATGCCAAATTTAAGACAATTCAGGCTATGGCAGTGGTGAAGCGAAGCGAGAGTGGACGCATCCTGGAACTCGCGGTTAAAACTGATAAAAGCACCTTTATTCTCCACAAAGACGAAGTTCGCAGTGCCTTTGCTGCTCCTACAAGTACGCTTTTTTACCTAGAACCTCTGAATAAAGGCAAACCAGAACTATGGGGATACGCTTTTATTGGTGGTGGATTAGGACATGGAGTTGGCTTGAGTCAAACTGGCGCTCAAAATCTAGCAAAACTAGGTTGGTCAAGTCCTAAAATTCTCCAATTTTATTATCCTGGTACTCAGATTCAAGTTCTCAACAAAGAGATTAAATTTTAGGCGTTGCTGAATTGGGGTATGAATCCAGATGTAGAGACGTTGCATTGCAACGTCTCTACTACAAGGATTTGAATATCATGCAGAATCATTTTCATACATGAAATCAGCAACGCCAAATTTTAAGCTAAACCTCGTCTACCTTGATAAGCGTAGTTTTATAGGTTGGGTGTAGCGATCGCGTAACCCAACATAAATAAGGTGGTAATGTTGGGTTGCGTTTTACTCCACCCAACCTACATAAATATATCTTTTAAAAAACTCTAAATTTTAACATAGATGAGGTTTAGAAAAAGTTTCTACCTCCTACCTCCTGCCTCTATCTTGAGGTAGGAATAAGGAGTCAACAAAAGGCAAAATTGCTGAGGTGGAAATCCCTACTAAAAAAATTAAGCAGGAACACTAAATTTACTGTGTTCCTGCTCAACATGAAATCAGGCTTTTTTTCAAAGTGGCTTTAAGAGGCACACACAAATTGATGTTTAGTCTTGCAACATTGAGACCTTGGGCTAGCGCTGAAGTCTTGATGTTGAACAACTATAATCACCAATAGAAATACGTTTTTGGCTATTTAATTTTGCTCTTAATAGAGTTCTTCTTCTTTGTGAGTTTCGATTGTGACATTAGAAGTTGGGTAAGCAACACAGGTCAGTACATATCCAGCTTCTATTTGATCGTCATCTAAGAATGATTGATCGCCTTGATCGACAGTACCTGATACGAGTTTACCTGCACAAGTAGAGCAAGCACCAGCGCGGCAAGAGTAGGGCAGGTCAATACCAGCTTCTTCAGCTGCGTCTAGAATATAGGTATCGTCCTCAACATCAAGGGTTGTGTTCAGCCCTTCAGCCTCGTTAATTAGTGTCACTTTATAAGTTGGCATTGAGTAATCCTCTCTTTTGTGAACGGCAGTATAAGTTATCTTAAGGCAAAGGTCGCGGCTGTTCTTGAGAATTAGCCGCTAGTTTATATTTGCTTCAATTCTGATACTACGAGAAAATTTAAACTATGTAACTCGAAATTGAAGCCGATTAGTAATGAAATTTTGTAGCTTAATCCCGATAAGTTTTATTTATGTATTTAATGCCCTAGTTGAGCTGTGATAATAAAAAACTATGTTCTAGCTAAGAAAACATGATTAAATTTGATGTTATTTAAATTTGCAACAAAGCTTTATTATCCATAAGATAGGACTTTTGTCAAGACAATCAAAAAACTTGAGAGGTTGTTTGAAATCAAGAAACTTCCTGCAAAAACTCCAAAAATTTCAAGACTAACAAAAATTGATTTTTAAGCAGGTTACATAATGAGTTTGTGCCAAGTTTTTATATAAAATGATCATGTATGATTCAGGAGCAGCTTTGAAAAAAGCAAAAGTGCGTGTAGGTTTGGTAGGTACTGGGTATGCGGCAAAGTTCCGGGCTGAAGCATTGCTCCATGATGAGCGATCGCAGTTGATAGCAGTTGTTGGTCATACCGCAGAAAAAACAGAAGCCTTTGTCAGAGAGTACCAGATTAAAGCATTGAGTTCCTGGCAAGAGCTAGTAGAGCGTGAAGATGTAGACCTAGTAGTGATTTGCACTGTTAATCGAGATCATGGTGCGATCGCTCGTGCAGCACTTACCAATGGCAAACATGTAATTATAGAGTATCCCCTTTCGTTGGATGTAGTCGAAGCAGACGAACTGATTGCCCTAGCCAAAGCACAAAAAAAACTCTTGCACGTAGAACACCTAGAACTTTTGGGTGGTTTGCATCAAGCCTTGAAGCAAAACTTAGCCAAAGTTGGTGAAGTGTTTTATGCTCGCTACAGCACCATCAATCCCCAAAATCCTGCACCCCGTAAATGGACTTATAACCACGAGTTGTTCGGTTTTCCCTTAATTGGGGCCCTGTCTCGCCTACATCGCCTCATCGATTTATTTGGTACAGTATTTACTGTTAACTGTCATCAGCGATATTGGGAAATAGAACCGGAATATTACCAAACCTGTTTCTGCACTAGTGAACTGTGCTTTAACAGTGGACTTTTAGCCCAAGTAGTCTATGGCAAAGGCGAAAGTATTTGGCAATCAGAACGCAAGTTTGAAGTTCACGGAGAAAAAGGTGGTTTAGTCTTTGATGGCGACACAGGAATTTTCATCCAGCCAGGGGAAAGAACACCTATAGAGGTTGGCCCTCGCCGGGGTTTGTTTGCCAAAGACACAGCTATGGTGTTAGACCATCTTTTTGATGGCACTCCTTTGTACGTTACCCCAGAGCAGAGTTTATATACCTTAAAGGTTGCTGATGCTGCTCAAAGAGCCGCACAGACAGGGTTCACTATGTTTATGTAAATTTGTCTAGATAAAAGTTAATGAAAACTGAACTAATTGTCATTTTATCCCAACGAGAAATAGAGAAAATGCGTCAAGCTGGGCGTTTAGCAGCCAAACTTCTCCAGCATCTCGAACCCTTTGTGAAGCCAGGGGTTAGTACTCTAGAACTAAATGATGAAGCCGAACGTTGGACGCAAGCGCATGGAGCAAAAAGCGCACCTCTTGGCTATAAGGGTTATCCAAAATCGATTTGCACTAGTGTAAATGAGGTAATTTGTCATGGCATTCCTAACGCCAAGCAGATTCTCAAAGACGGTGACATTATTAATATTGATGTAACGCCCATTGTTGAAGGGTATCACGGCGATACATCCAAGACATTTTTTGTTGGCACTCCTTCCCCAAAAACGAGAAAGCTGGTAGAGGTGACAGAAGAGTGTTTGCGTCTGGGTATTGCTGAAGTGAAACCGGGGGGACGGATTGGCGATATTGGTGCAGCTATTCAAGAGTATGCTGAAGGGCAAGGCTTTTCTGTAGTGCGAGATTTTGTTGGACACGGCATCAGTAACATTTTTCACACTGCGCCGGATGTTCCTCATTATGGTACTCGCGGTAAAGGCAAGCGCCTGAGACCGGGGATGGTTTTTACTATTGAGCCAATGATTAATGAAGGTACTTACGAAGTCGAAGTTCTCAGCGATAAGTGGACTGCGGTAACGCGCGATCGCAAGCTTTCTGCTCAATGTGAGCATACCTTAGCTGTAACTGAAGATGGCGTTGAAATTCTCACCCTACCTGAAGGCGAGAATTACTAGACTGGTAGGTTTTTGTACCACTTAATTAACATAATGACTCAAATTGCTGCGGAAAACGTCACACTTGAGCAACTAATATTATTCTATGGATTAGAGTTTTTTTGATGTCTGTAACCGGAGCAATTTTCCCCAATTAAATTTAACTGCACAACAGATTTTTAATGCGGCTAACTAATTTTTTATCTAGTCTTTAAACACGCAAGAAATCGCGTGTTTAAATTAATGTTTTGGGCTTATAGTAATCCTATTTAAGTTGTGAAAATTATAGATTAGGAAACGAACCGCCAAGGCGCAGAGAACGCAGAGAGAAGAAAGAGATGCTTAACTGAACTGTATTGTCTTCTAACTATCTTCCCAACTTATTAGGAATACCTTCACAACCACCTGGAATAGTAGCTCTAGTTTTTTCGCCACCCCAAGTACAACAGTAGCAACGTGCAGATTCAGACATCCGTTGCACATTACTGAAATCGGCATTTTCCACTACAGCGCCAGTTTGCTCGCCGGTTTCATAATCTGGCGGTTCAGTCCGACTGCGGGGTGATGCTTTGTCTACTACACCGTAGAATAGGCGAATGCCGTTGATGTCGGCACCAGTGAGATTAGCATTATATAAAATTGCACGGGAGAGGTTGGCTTTTACTAAGTCACAATCGGACAGGTTCGCACGGACAAGATTAGCTTCGCTAAGGTCAGTCCAACGTAAATCAGTACCGGAAAGGTCGGCTGCGGCTAGCATTACACCTAAATCGATGACACGCAGACCTTCGAGGCGGTCTTCTGCGTATCCGCCAGTCCCATCGAGAATGGCTCGACCTAATAGGCGATCGCGTTTTAAGGGTGACAACAACTTGGAACGTGAGAGAAAGCGGAGAATTTTCGCTTTACCGCTACCATCAACGCTACTTAAAATTGCCGCAGTGCGTCCTTCAGCGATCGCTCTTTCTTGTGGCCAATCTTCTAATAATCCTTCTTCATCTAGCACCAAGTCTGAAATGCCTTGGAAATAGGAATCAATTGTTTGTTGCTGGGTGATAATATTTTGCTGAACTGTAAGCAGGTTTTGCTGAATTGTCAAGTCTTTGGAAATAACATATTGCCGCCACGCTACATAAACAGCAATGATGGCGATGAGAATTTGTCCCAAAGCGCCAAACCATTCTGCTAGGCTACCAGCAATATCCCAGTTAATTTTGCGTCCTAAAGCAAGTAAGCGATCGCTCACACCTGTGAACCTGATCAAGCCGATGATTGCTACTATTAGTCCCAAAAAGGCCACAAACAAGGTGCGTTCTTGGGGTGAAAACCACTCATCTAAAACTATTTGTAACCAAGGCAATAATATGGCTAAGGATAACAGCAAAGTTATCAGTGTTCCGATAATGCCAACGATCCAGTTATTGAGGATAATTCCAGTCAAAGTAATGGCGATCGCTATTAGAGTAATTAGCAATGCCCTTGGCTTAACTGTGAATTGGCTGGTAATGGGTTGCCTGAAGTCAGAACGGGCTTGTTTGAGAGCATTTGTATGTTGCGGAGATTGCAAAGATGCGATCACCGCTAGTACATCTGAGGTTAGGTTTCTCTCAGTTGAACTACCGTCAAAGTCATCCGGTTGCAAGTCGTTTTCGGGGACTGGTTCTGGGGTTGGTAGATTAGAGGAATCGGGTTCAATCGTCATGTTTTCTATTTTGCCCCTTCAATCCAGGTTATACAGCGTTCCTACCGGAGTAAATCGTTGAAAAACAAGCTGAAGATTATCCTGCTTGTGCTTGTGGCAACTACCACTATTGCCCTGACAGTCATTGCTAAACCTGTTGCTCATTTGACTTTAACAGCCTGGAGCGATCGCGATGATCGTCAACCTCTGCCTCCTGGCACGGTTGATGATGCCAGTCACCTGAATCAGACACAGGTGACAATTAAGCAGGTTAAAAGTCAGCCTGGAGTTGCTGAGGTGCTACTACAGTCTGTACTTAGAGATGCCTTACGTCAAGATAAGAAGGTAGCGATCGCTGGTTCACGCCATACGATGGGTGGTCACACTCTGTATGCTAAAGGTATCTCCTTGGCGATGCTTAACTTTAACCGGATGCAATTCAATCCGGCGACTAAAATTCTGACGGTACAATCAGGAGCTAAATGGTCTGATATTATTCCCTACCTAAATGAACGTGGCTATTCTGTCGCCGTCATGCAGTCCAACAACGATTTTTCTGTTGGCGGTACGATGAGTGCCAATGCTCATGGCTGGCAACATAATAGTCCGCCCTTTGCTAGCACGGTCGAAAGTTTCCGGTTAATGCTGGCAAGTGGCAAGGTTGTAGAGTGTTCCAGACAGGAAAACTCAGAGTTATTTTCTCTCGTTTTAGGCGGTTACGGATTATTCGGAATTATTCTTGACGTGGATTTGAGAGTAGTACTCAATGAGACGTATATAGCTGAACGGTTCGTGATTAAGAGCGAGAATTATATTGATACCTATCGGCAACGGGTAGATGGTGCAGCCAATATTGGTATGGCATACGGTAGACTTTCTGTTGCCCCGGAGAGCTTTTTACAAGAAGCTATTCTCACCACTTACCGCCAAATTCCCCAAGGAAGTCAGGCTATTGTCTCTTTAGAAAAACAGTCAGATTCTGGATTACCTCGGACGGTTTTTCGGGGCAGCATTGGCAGTGACTATGGCAAAAACTTGCGCTGGCAATTAGAAAAAATCGTTGGGGGAGAAGCCGGAAACCGGGTTTTAAGAAACCAGATTCTCAACCGTCCCTCCACCTTATTTGAAAATCGTCATCAGGCAGAGACTGATATCCTGCATGAGTACTTTATTCCCCCTAAATCTCTGGAAGCTTTTTTAGAGAAGTGTCGCGTGATTATTCCGCAGTCCAAAGGGGATTTGCTCAATGTCACGGTGCGAAATGTTCACCAAGATAACGACAGTTTTCTCAGATATGCCGATGGGGAAGTTTTTGGATTGGTGATGCTGTTTCATCAGCAACGCACTCAAGAGGGAGAGGCAAAGATGGAGGTAATGACCCAGAAATTGATTGAGGCAGCCCTTGCGGTTGGCGGTAGGTATTATTTACCCTATCGTCTTCATGCTACACCTGAACAATTTCGTCGAGCTTATCCACAATCTGCTAAATTTTTCGCCCTCAAGCGCAAGTATGACCCCGATGGGATTTTCCAGAATTATTTTTATCAAAAATACGGCAGTTAAGGCAATACGGTTTGGTTAAGGCTTAACGCTTTGTGAAAATAAATTTTTTAACGAACCGCAAAGGACGCAAAGTACGCAAAGGAAGAGAAGGAAGAAATAAGGAAGAAATTCTTAACTGAACTGTATTGAGTTAAAAAGGGGTATCTCTGACGAAGACAGTGTAGTTAGTTGACTGTTTAATTCTGTCTGAAGTATTGATATATGTTGTGGGGTGGACATCTTCGCCCTGATTAATCAGCGTGCAAGATATCCACCCCACAAAATTGAGTAATTTATTTGTTGGAATTCCCAGTCCTTTGCCCTCAATTAAGGTGCAAGGGCATTACCCCGAATTAGACTACCAATAGTTTTGGCAGTAATCTTCAATTGGGTGATGGGATTAGCTGGGACAACCGTTTTATACAGATAGCTATCGAATGTTAGCCGTTGTACATCGAGGTCATCACACATTTCCACAAATGCTTCGCGGGTAGCGTCGGAACGATAGAACACACTTTGCAGAATGTCCAACACCTTGTAGGTGAGTCCGTATCTCTTATCCCAACGCTTCAGGTAAATCTTCAGGTCGCCTTCTGTAGGAATACGGCTACCACTGTTAGATGCTTCTACAATGGTTTCGGCACACATCCGCCCAGATTTAGCGGCAAAATAAATACCTTCACCAGAGGACTTGGTAACGTAACCAGCAGCATCTCCCACCAAAGCGATGCGACCAACGACACGACGGGGACGGGGATGTTCAGGAATGGGGTGCGCTTCTACTTTGATGATTTTACCGCCTGCCAATTTTTCGGAAGCACGGGCGCGGATACCAGCTTGTAACTGTTTGATGCTGGCTTTATTGATGTGCATCGTGCCAGTACCGACAGCTACGTGGTCATATTTGGGGAAAACCCAAGCGTAGAAATCGGTCGAAACGTCATCACCGACATACATTTCGGCGAGGTCGTTATAGTAGGCCATTTTGTCTTCGGGTAAGCGAATTCGCTCTTGGAAAGCGATCGCATAATTGTAATCCCCAGCGTCCATTTCTTTGGCAACGCGAGAATTAGCCCCATCCGCCCCAATGATTAAATCCACCTTCAGGGTTTTGGCAATCCCCTGTGATATACCTTCTGTATGGTCAACGTAATGGATGGTATAGGGATCGGTATTGTTTCCTGGTATATCAAGTTTATGAACAGTAGCATTAATTAAATTTGCGCCTACTTTTGCCGCGCGATCGCGCAAAAAGCCATCTAGCACTTCCCGGCGGCACATTCCTATATATTCATCTTCATTTACCAGATTGATATCAACTTCCCGATTGGAAGGTGAAATCATTTTCATCTTCCGTACCCGGCGATCGATAATCTCTGGTGGTAAGTCAAATTCACTCACCATACATAGGGGAATTGCGCCCCCACAAGGCTTTGCATTGTCTAGCTTCCGCTCAAATAGGTAGGTTTCAATCCCAGAGGCTGCCAGTGTTTCAGCGGCAGATGAACCAGCAGGGCCTGACCCAATAACAGCAACCCGTAGTGTCAAAGGTCTTTCTCCCAATCTTCACATTTACCGAGAGCATACTACCACGGTCTTTCTGGTGATTTGGCGCTTTTCCTCCAGGTTTATGCTTAAATGCAATATTCCTTAATGTTTCGATACGAATTGAGGATTGGGAATGGGGCATTGGGGATTGGGAATTAGGGATTAGGTATTGGGAAGAATGAAGAATATTGCCTAGTCCCCAATCCCAAAATATGCAGATTTCCTTGTTCGATTCTTTTACTAGACAAGTTAGTACCGTCGCAATTACCGGATATCAAAAGCACATTTCTCCACACAAAGGTTTTGCTTGTGCCCACAGAATACTATATGGCGGCGAATCTTGCTCTCAATATATCAAGCGGGTAATTGCTAATGAAGGGTTAAAAGTAGCATTTGTCAATAGTCGTGAACGATTTCAAGCTTGCAAAGAAGCTAACCATATTTTGCGTAAACGCGCAGTAGCTTTCCGCCATGTGTCTATGTCAATCGAAAATTCCGAAGAATCCACAGAGGAGGAGGCTGAAACACAGCAACGAAAACAAGCATCTGGTAAAGTTGGTCAAACATCCTCATTTATTAACAGCAATAATACTGAATGTTTTGATTGTGCCGATTTGGGCTGCAATTGTGCCGAGATACTTAATATGGCTCCTGATTGTGGTGCCCCGGATTGTGGTGCCCTGGATTGTAGTTCCCTAGATTGCAGTGGTGCTGATTGTAGCTTTCTCGACTGTGGCAGTTGCGGTAGCTAAATCTTGTTCATCTATAAATAATTATGTATGGTATATGTAAGACACAGTAATCCTACCAAGGATCTGTAGATTTAGTTGCAGAGGTATAGCAGCAGTGGGCATAGTAGTTGAGAATGTCTCCAAACAATTCGGGAGTTTCAAGGCTGTTGATGAGGTTAGCCTGGAAATTAAAAGTGGTTCACTAGTTGCGTTGCTTGGACCGTCGGGGTCGGGTAAATCTACGCTACTACGGTTAATTTCAGGTTTAGAAATGCCAGATAGCGGCAAAATCCTGCTTACCGGTAAGGATGCTACATACCAAAGCGTGCAGCAGCGCAATATTGGCTTTGTATTTCAGCACTATGCCCTATTTAAGCATTTGACTGTCAGGCAGAATATTGCTTTTGGCTTAGAAATTCGGAAGGCACAGCCAAAGAAGATTAAGGGAAAGGTAGAACAGTTACTAGAATTGGTGCAATTGAGTGGATTAGGCGATCGCTATCCATCACAACTTTCTGGTGGTCAAAGACAACGAGTAGCCTTAGCAAGGGCATTAGCAGTAGAACCTGAAGTGTTACTCCTAGATGAACCCTTTGGCGCACTTGATGCTAAAGTCCGCAAAGATTTACGGGCATGGTTACGCCGCCTCCATGATGAGGTTCATGTTACCACGGTTTTTGTCACCCACGACCAAGAGGAAGCAATGGAAGTTTCCGATGAAGTTGTGGTCATGAATAAAGGGCGCGTGGAACAGGTGGGAACACCATCGGAAATTTATGATAATCCTGCCACCGCATTTGTGATGAGCTTTATCGGCCCGGTAAATGTATTACCCAGCAACTCGAAGATTTTTCAAAGTAGCGGGTTTGATGCGCCACATCCACAAGTATTTTTGCGCCCGCAAGATGTGATTTTAGAAAAGGCTGCTAACGGTACTACTACACCTGCAACAGTGAGCCGATTGATACATTTGGGTTGGGAAATTCAGGTGGAATTAACTTTCGATGACGGGCAAGTGGTGATGGCCCATTTAACGCGCGATCGCTTTAATGACTTAGAGTTAGAACCGAAACAGCGTATATATGTCAAGCCAAAGGATGCAAAATCCTTCCCAGTGTCTTATTCAATTTAGACTTTTGCCAGTTTTCCAATGGCCAAAACCCCTAGTTAATCGCTGTGTAATTCAGCTATTGGCTAGGGGTTTTAATCTTACGTAGGTTAGAGAGAGCATCACTTTACAATGCTAAAATTGTCTACAAATGTAATGGAATAAAATAGCAGAACAATGAAATTGATTAGCCCATGAATAAAAAGTCAATTAATTAATCGTATAAGAAATTTAGAAAATATTTAGGTGACATAGTTATATAGGAATCATATTGAATTTTTGAAAAAAATCAGTACAACTCAAAGAGCCTTCTTGACTGTTGCCTATTGCCTCTTACACAAATAAGTTTATAAATCAAAGACGCTCGATAGCGCAGCGTTAGCGATGCAGGAGCATCTGAATCGCTACCACTTCGCTATCGGATTGCTATAGTAACGTAAGTAGTATTTCGGCAAAACTTCAATACAAAACCTCTATTTAATTGAAATTAAAATCTGTATTTAGGTATTAAAGAACGTTAAATAAATCGATTAAAAGCATTGAAATATCCAGCGAAAATCAGGTTGCTCAGTTAGGTAAATCAACTGAATTTTTAACCGTTGATTTAGACTGGAATAAAGCTGCTTGTACTTGTCTTTGTGCCATTGTATAGACCAACAAGCATAACAACATCGAGACTTACAAGATGAAAACCCTAATTATTGATAATTATGACTCTTATACTTTTAATCTTTACCAATTAATTGCAGAAGTAAATGCAGAGTATCCCACTGTGATTTACAACGATCAATTTGCATGGGATGAACTACAACATTGGGAATTTGACAACATTGTGATTTCACCAGGGCCAGGTCGTCCTGAAAATCTGAAAGATTTTGGGATTTGTAGTCAAGCTATTCAAAATACCCAAGTGCCACTTTTAGGTGTTTGTCTTGGACATCAAGGACTTGGTAATGAGTATGGAGGAAAAGTTATTCATGCACCTGAAGTTCAGCATGGTCGGATCAGTGAAGTTTATCATAATGGTACAGATTTGTTTGCGGGAATTCCTTCTCCTTTCTCTGTTGTGCGTTACCATTCTTTGCTGGTTGCAAATGACCTACCAGACTGTTTAGAAAAAGTAGCGTGGACAGAGGATAATCTGGTAATGGGAATGCGTCATCGATCCTTGCCGTTATGGGGTGTGCAATTTCATCCAGAGTCAATCTGTACTCAGTATGGACAAACCTTATTCGAGAATTTTAGAGAGATTACCCTAAAGTTTGCCCAAGAGCGCGGCAATAGTCCGAGAAAACACTATTGGATAGGAGATAGCGGTGCTGCTCCCATACCTGCAAGTTCTTCTTGCCAAAAACAGCAACAGGAATTTCAACTTTGTACGCAGAAGCTGAATCTGTATCCCGATACCGAGCAAATGTTTGTGCATTTGTTTGGCAAATCACCAAATACCTTCTGGCTAGATAGCAGTCTGGTTGAATCTGGTCTTTCTCGCTTTTCCTTTATGGGAGATAGCAGTGGCGAAAACAGTCTGCTAATTCGCTATCAGACGCGATCGCAGGAACTCACAATTACACAGTCTGACACCATAAGTTGTAAGACAATGGGGATTTTTGAATATCTCCAGCATGAAATTGAACGGCGACATTGCCCATCAGATGATTTACCCTTCGATTTCAACTGTGGGTTTGTGGGTTACTTTGGCTATGAATTAAAGGCAGAGTGCGGATCTAAATTAAATCACGCCTCTAGCTTACCTGATGCTATGTTTCTGTTGGCCGATCGCATGATTGCAATCGATCACCAGGAGCAAACCCTCTATCTGCTTTGCCTAATTCAGCAAGGACAATACGACTTAGCAGAAGCCTGGTTTGAATGGATAAAACACCAGATTGACCATCTTCTTCCCCTATCGCCTATTGTTCCACCAGAAGTTCAGACACCTGTTATTTTCCGATTAAGTCGGTCTGAAAAAACTTATCTTGATAATATTCAGATGTGTTTGCAAGAAATTCACGAAGGAGAAACTTATCAAGTTTGTTTAACAAACAAGATTCACACAGACACAACACCCGATCCCTTGGTGTTCTATCGTTCATTACGCCGCATCAATCCTGCTCCATACTCTGCATTTTTGCGCTTTGGTGATGTGGCGATCGCTTGCTCATCTCCAGAGCGATTTCTGCACATTGATTGCCAAGGCTGGGTGGAAACAAAACCCATTAAGGGAACGCTACCACGAGGAAAAACACCCAACGAAGATTTTATCCTGCGTGAAAAATTGCGGAACAGTGAAAAAGATCGGGCTGAAAATCTGATGATTGTGGATTTGCTTCGCAATGATTTAGGACGGGTTTGTGCAGTCGGCACTGTCCATGTTCCCAAATTGATGGATGTGGAAACTTATGCTACGGTACATCAACTGGTGACGACTATTCGCGGTCATTTACGCGCTGATATGAGCGCCACAGACTGCATTCGCAACGCCTTTCCCGGCGGTTCGATGACAGGCGCTCCCAAACTCAGAACCCTTGAGATTATCGATCGATTAGAGCAAGAAGCACGGGGAGTTTACTCAGGAGCGATCGGCTTTTTGGGATTGAATGGTTCGGCTGATTTGAATATTGTTATTCGTACTGCTGTGCTGACTCCAGAGCAAACCACAATTGGCATTGGCGGCGGCATTGTGGCGCTTTCCGATCCTGAAATGGAGTTTCAAGAAACACTTTTAAAAGCAAAGGCATTGATTCATGCCATGATGATCGCCACGCATGGAGCCTTTGATTCTAACCAATATTATATTCAGGGACTAGAAACAGAGGCTTTTGATAGCTATAAAAAAGTGCGAGCAGTTTACTAGCCGCCGCTAACCCCATTTCTTTGTGAGGTTGCACCAAACCTTTTTAACTTCTTCTTTCTTTGTGAGGTTGCACCAAACCCAATACGGTTCAGTTAAGAGTTACTGGCAAAAATTTTGGGTTTTCGAGACGCGATAAATCGCCGTCTCTACAAGTGTTTTGGTCTTATCTGAACTGTATTGGCACCAAACCCTTTTAACTTCTTTCTTTGTGTCCTTTGGGTTCTTTGCGGTTCGTTTTTCTTTCTTATACTTAAATATGGTTTAGTGCATCTTCAGATAACCCCAGTCAGGTAACTCGCTCAAAATCTCAACAGGTGGGATTTTTGTTAGACTACTCATCTGTGCGTAACCAATATTAAAAAATGGGGTTTAATGCCTTAATCCTCAATTGGATATCAACAAGAGGCAGGGAAAGAAAAACAAATAAGTGTATTCACGGCTATTTCGGTAGAAAAAATTACTAAAATTTTCTATTTACTCCCCCTGCTCCCTGCCCCACTGCCTCTTTTTCAACTCCGATCGCCCAAATGAGGTAAATTCGTTAAGACAACCTTAACAGAGATACCCTCTGATAATCCTCCATTCCCGTTCCTCTAACATATTTGTCAAATTAACTGTTAATTTTTTAGTTGTTGGGCTTTATAACAAAGACTACTAACAACTTTATTTAAGATGCTAACTCTGTTAAAAACAATTCGACATGCGATCGCAAGTTGGTGGTCTGAGTTTACTCTCCAGACTAAGCTGCTGGCTGTGGCTACATTGGTGGTTTCCTTGGTGATGAGTGGTTTGACCTTCTGGGCTGTGAATACAATTCAGCAGGATGCGCGGATGAATGACACCCGCTTCGGGCGTGACTTGGGTTTGCTGCTTGCTGCCAATGTTGCCCCCCTGGTTGCTGACAATAATCTCACGGAGGTTGCCCAATTTTCTCAACGCTTCTACAGCAGCACCTCTAGCGTGCGTTATATGCTTTACGCTGATGAAACCGGGGAAATCTTCTTTGGCATTCCTTTTTGGGAAGCCGAAGTAGAAAATTCCCTCACCATTAAACGGCGAATACAACTGCCAGAAGATTACCCTGGTGATGGGGAAAAGCCAATGGTGCGGCAACACATGACCCCAGATGGAGTTGTTACCGATGTATTTATTCCTCTGATCGTTAATAAGAAATACTTAGGTGTATTAGCGATCGGTATCAACCCCAATCAGACTGCTGTCATCTCCACCAATTTTACCCGCGATGTCACCATTGCCGTTTTTATCACAATTTGGGTAATGGTGATTTTGGCAGGAGTAATAAACGCTTTGACCATCACTAAACCAATAAAAGAACTCCTGGTGGGGGTAAAGGAAATTGCTACCGGGAATTTCAAGCAGCGCATTGATTTACCTTTAGGGGGCGAACTAGGGGAGTTAATTTTAAGCTTTAATGAGATGGCGGAGCGATTAGAACGCTATGAAGAACAAAATATTGAAGAACTAACCGCCGAAAAAGCCAAGCTAGAAACCCTAGTTTCCACGATCGCAGATGGTGCTGTGTTGATTGATAACAATATGCAGGTGATATTAGTTAACCCCACAGCACGGCGGATTTTTGGCTGGGAAACGGCTGATGTGGTCGGCTGCAATGTATTGCATCACTTGCCGCCAGCAGTACAAATGGAAATCAGTGGCCCATTGTACGAAATGGCAGCAGGTGAATGCGAAAGCGCCGAATTCCGTATTTTTATTAACCAACCCACCCCTCGGACGATCCGTATTCTCTTGACTACAGTACTCAACGTGCAAAGAGAAAGCATCAAAGGCATTGCGATTACTGTCCAAGATATAACCCGTGAGGTGGAATTAAACGATGCAAAAAGTCAATTTATCAGCAACGTTTCTCACGAACTGCGAACGCCTTTATTTAACATCAAAACCTATATTGAAACCCTGCATGACTACGGCGAAGACTTAGGATTAGAAGAACGGCAAGAGTTTTTGCAAACAGTTAACCATGAAACCGATCGCCTAACCCGCCTAGTTAACGATGTATTAGATTTATCAAAACTCGAATCGGGTCGTCAGTATAACTTCGATGGAGTGGATCTAGCCCAAGCGATCGAGCAAACATTGCGTACTTACCAACTCAATGCCAAAGATAAAGGTGTTGAACTTCTTCAGGAAGTTGATACTAATTTACCCCTGGTAATGGGTAATTACGATCTGTTAGTACAAGTTTTTGGCAATCTAATTGGTAATGCCCTCAAATTTACCAAAGCCGGTGGTAAAGTAGCAATCCGCGCTTACCAACTAGATTTCAAACCCAATCACAGCCAATCTTCTCCAGTGCGGATTGAAATTTCCGATACTGGAATTGGTATTGCGACAGAAGACCAGCACTCAATTTTTGAACGCTTCTTTCGCGTAGAAAACCGAGTTCACACCCTAGAAGGCACAGGTTTAGGATTATCGATTGTCAGAAATATCATTGATAGACATCGTAGTAAAGTCCATCTAGTGAGTGAAGTTGGCATTGGCACAACTTTCTGGTTCGACTTAGCCGCCTTCGAGGAAAAAGCGCCACCGATACAAGTTGAAGCTATTACTGAAGCATCCACAATCACCACAGTTTGAAGGATTGGGCATTGGGCATTGGGAATTAATTAGTTATTTTTTCTCCCCCATTTCCCATTCCCCATTCTCCATTCTCCAGTAAACACTAATCAAGACCTTAATATCACGAACAACAAACAGACCAATAATAAACCTAATAGCAACACCAAACCTTGATTGCGTTTTACCCAAGTTTTTACAGTTACAGCAAAACTGTTAGTGTAACGCTGCTGTTCCAACTCTAACTTTGTCTCTTCAATATTTTGGTAGAGGGTACAGTCTTTGGCGTAGGGACGCTGAGGAAAATTGCAAGTATCATCAGCGTGATAGGTGCAAGTGTCGCACAGATACCCATCCCCAGTGGCGCGGTGCAATGGAATACCGGGATGACCGTAAGCTTTGAGTGTAGTCCGGCAATAGGGACAACTAATAGCTTGACTATCAACGAGTTGGTGGCAGTGGGGACAAGATACAGTAGCCAAAACCTTTAACGCAAATAGGTAAACACTTTGATTCTAGCCATTTACAAAGGTAATGGGTAAATACATAGGTAGGCTGTTAATTTTGAGTATGGCTAGCTCTCAGAAATGGTTATTTTATCAGTAAAAGTACTAATTTTATGAGATTATTTATATTTTTCTAAGTGATTTCTATTACTCAATATAATTAAGGCTATGCCATAATCTAGCAAATATGAGGTTTTGCCCGAAGTTCAATAATTATTTAGAGGTAGAAAAATATTGCCTTTTAATCCTGAGCTGTGCCGTAACGAAAGCGAAGTTGAAAGCAAACTCATAGTGCAATATTTGCTACCACAGCTAGGTTATACTCCTGACACCTGGCATCAAGAAGTTGCCGTTGGTAGCATCCGCTTAGATTTCTTAGCATTTGCTGCACAGGTGATTCCCTTTGTCTTAGATGCCAACTCACCTCTGAGTGTCGTCATGGAGGCAAAGCATCCCAAGCAAAACTTAAATCATCATGTCCTCCGACTCAGACATTATTTAACCAGCTTGAATGTCAGGTATGGATTGTTGACTAATGGCAAAGAGATTAGAATTTATCAAAAATTACACACTAATATTCAGCTAATATTTCAATGTTCTGGTAAAGAAGTTGAGATAAAGATAGATGAAATTAAAACTCTAATTGGTAGAGAAAGTTTGAAAGAAGGACATCTAGTAGATAAATCAAAAGTTCAGATAGAAAATAATTCAAATTTTGAAACAAAAAGGCAACATTCAATGAAAACGATTGCAATCTACCACAATAAAGGCGGCGTTGGAAAGACTACTGTTGCAGTCAACCTTGCAGCAGCATTACGTAAAAAAGGTAAAAATGTACTTTTAGTTGATATAGATTCCCAGGCAAATACTACTTTTGCTACAGGATTAATCAAATTTCAATTTGAAGAAGATGATAATTTAAGAGAGTTAAACGTATATCATTTATTAGAATCAGGAGATTTTAACTTTATTCCAGAAGTACTGCGTACATCTGATTATTTCAATAATCCAGAAATTGATGTTATTCCTTCACATATTACATTAATAGAATATCAGGATAAACTAAATAAAATATTAGCTAGTAGGAGTAGGCTAGTAACAAAACTAAAAAGGGTAGAAGATAACTATGATATTGTAATTATTGATACTCCTCCCTCTAGAGATTTGTATGCTGAAGTTGCACTGATTACTAGTGATTACCTAATAATTCCATCCGACTTGAAACCATTTGCTAACCAAGGTTTACCAACGGTCAAAAATTTTGTTAATCAAATTAATGAATCTAGAGAAATGATGGGTAAACCGCCTATTAGTATAATGGGCGTTCTTGCTTCTAAAATCTCAACAAATGCTAAATTTTTACAATACAATTTCCCTAAACAGAGAGAAGTAATTTCAGAGCGCTATCAACTGCCACTAATGGAAGCTGTAATTTATGACAGAACAGCGTTATCAGAATGTATGAATCAGACTATCACGGTTGGAGATTTAGAATATCCTGACCCTAAGTCTATTATTAAATTTGCCGAATTAAAAACTTCTGCTCAAATTTCTGCTGAAGAATTTAATGTATTAGCAGATGAAGTTATCCAAAAATTGGGGATTGATTAATGATTAATTTTTCTTTGGTGGATGTAAAAAGTATTACTTCTAATGAACCTCGTTCAAATTTTGCAGAAGCTGATTTAGAGAACCTTGCAGACATAATTATAGAAACAGGAGGAATTATCAGACCATTAGTTCTGAAAGTAACAGGTGTAGAGAGCTATACGGTAGTTGATGGACATTTTGAATATTATGCTGCTGTCAGGGCAAGAGAAAAAAATCCTCGACAAGGTGAAATGGTTAATGCTTGTGTCATTGCCCCAAAATTAGAGGCTTTAGTAGTAAAGCAAGTTGTATCTCTCAAAGGAATTGATTTTTCTAGTAAACCAGTAACATCAGAGCTTGAAACAACAAAGTTAGAACCACGTCTGACAAATTTAGAATTACGTCTTGAGAAGCAATTCAATGAATTTAAATCAGAATTTATACAAGAGAGAGAGAGAATAGATAGCCAGTTCAAGCAACTTGAAAACCTTATTCCCCAAAAGAGTGAACAGAGTAATCCACTCAGTTTATTGAACTCTTTGGATAAAGACGAGTTATCTAGAAAGTTACAACGCTCTAGAATTCGTGGGGCTGAAAAACTTGCAAAAGACATATTTGATGCTCGACGCAAGAAACCGAAGCAAGAATTTGAAGATTATCGTGATGTAATGAAATCTATCCAAGGATTAGGCGTGCAAACAATTTTGACTATTATTGATGAGTGGTCAAGAAGTTATTAAAATCTTAGCTTTGTTTGAACGAAGTGAAAACCAACAAACTGCGGAAAAAGTTGGGTTTTGTTCCTCAACCCAACCTACGCAGGTTAAGGTTTTTGGCTCTCACTGAACCGTATTGCAACATGTCAATTCTTAACCCCGCACCTGTCGCAGTGCATCAAAAGCCTTAACTCGCAACCCAACTGGTAACAATGATAATCCTAAACCAGTCCAAGCTTTAGGAGTTGAAAAAGATTGCCCTGCCAAAACTAGCTCTCTGCCTTTTTGTGTTTCACCCTTTTCAATTAAACGCAAACCTAATAATAACTGAGTTTCAGTTAGACGATTTTTCCTAATAGTCTCTATTTTTTCAGAATCAAACTTATAACTTTCTAAATACCGCATTTTATCAAATAGATAAGGAATGGCTCGATTTATACCTTGCTGTTCTGCATGAGTGCGATATTCCATCAATAATTTTGGTAAATAATAACCCTTTTTTCCCGCCAAAGCTAAACGCACAAATAAATCATTATCCTCACAGTTTTGCATATTTGGCTGCATATATCCTAATTCTTGCAAGGTTTCGCGGCGAAATAATGTTGCGCCAACTTGAAAGCTTTGGTTAACAAATACAACTTCCAACAAATTATCTACAACACCTGCTGGTAAATTCTTTCTACCCCAGCGATGAGTATTTTCTTGAGTTTTTACCTCATCTCGCACATTGTTAATATCAATTATCCAATGGTCTGTACCAACAAAATCAATGCTAGAGTCTTGAGCAAGAATAGCTGCGGTACTTGCGAGAAAATCGGGTGTGAGCCGATCGTCATCATCAAATTTAATAAAATATTCACCACTGGCTGCATCAAAGCCAGAGCGCATATTATTACTTTTACCAATATTTTGCAAATGACGAATATATTTAATCCGTTGGTCTGTATACTGTGACATTAACTCAGGTGTGCGATCGCTAGAACCGTCATCACAAACAATTAGCTCAAAGTTTTGCTCAGACTGATTCAGTACACTGTCAATTGCATAAGGAAGAAGATTAACCCGATTAAAAGTAGGAATGCAAACAGTAATTTTAGGCATATTTTATACTAGTAACTGGAAAATATATAAAATAAAATACTAATTTAACGCGTCACCAATAAAGCTACATCTAGCGGAGAGTTCTTTGAATTTTATTCATTGTTTTGTTAAAAAAATTATTAGTTTTGGTAATTATACTAACTGGCTTAAGCTGTTTTGGTCTTTGTTCTGGTTGTTTAAGAAAGCGATAATGTAAAAATTCATTTCCATAACATATATTGACATCTTGCCCTTGAGATAACTGGGCAAAATCACGAGAAGAATAGCTCATATAATGTATACGATGAATTGGTTTTAAGCCATCTTGATTATAAAGAACGTTATTAATATTGACAAAGGGATCTGCATTGGCACAGTTGCCTGTTCTATCTTCACCATTGGGGCTAAGTGTAAAGTTAAAAAGTGGGCGATCGCAGCGCAAGGTCATATAGTTAAACAAAAAAGAATCATCCCACCATCCATGTCCATTAATCCACTCGACTTCTTTTTGGGTAATTAATCGCTCCTTCATTATCTCAATGTCTTTAACAGTAAACAATCCTCGTTTAGAGCCAAAAAAACTAGAACAATGGAGTTGAGGACGTATATCTGCTTCTGTATACAGCCCAGTTTTCTCTATAACTGAAATATTTAACGCTGCAACAGCCCTATCCTTAAGGTGTTCCCAATCATCAAAAACAAAATCTGATGTTTCTAGCTTATCAATTACATTATTGAGTGGCTTCATTGCCAAACTATCACCGTCATAAAATACGAATTTATCAAAAATACCCTCAAAGGCAACAAACTTTCTTTGTAAATGACTTTTGTACCAACTAGGACGTGATAATTTTGTATCTTTTTCCCTTGGATGTGCCGCCCAAACCTGATGAGCAAATTCTTCCCAGTGTTGAATTACTTCCCAATTATCAAACAAGATTACATTTTTTCGATTCTTAATTTCTTTCTTAACTAAATCTAGTTGCTCATTATATGGAATTATACAAATAGGAATATCTGCACTAACATTCACCTCAATACTGTTTAGCAAAGCTACTAGTTGGTCAAACACCACATCATTAGCCAGGGTGTAGATACCGAAGGAATCCATTTTGATAAATCCTTTTTCTCTTGCAATGACTGAGTAACGCAAATAATATTCTCGTTATTTTCTGAGCTATTATTCTCGAATCATTATTAGTATACACATCTTTACACTTTATACTGGGGTAAGGAGCAAGGGATTTTGCTTAGTTTGGATGATACTAACATTACTCGTTGTTTGTCTGCATCGTCAAAACCCATGCTGTGGCCTTGCTTTTTCCAAAAATGTCCTGTGCCATTGGACATTCGATTAAAGTACGTGGCATTCTACTAGTAATGAGAGCGTTTGGGATGCTTTCTAGAATGCAATAATATTTGAGGCTACCCAAAGCGGTAGTGCCTGTCTTTCAAAAAATTAGCAATAATGCACGGAGCAAAAATTTATTTTTGAACTTGCATCAGCCCAGAATTAATCACTGATAAGTAAATACTATTTTTAGTTTTAAGTAAAAAGGAGTAGCAATGTCTAATCTTGAAGACAATAAATTAATTGCTCGACGCTGGATTGAACTCATTAGCGAGCATCGAATTGAAGATATCTGCGAGATGACCGCCCCAACTTGGAGGATGCACGGTGCTTTACCTGGGCTTCCTCCAGGGCCGGATGGAGTACGTAAACTCTTTGGCTCATTTGGGGCTATCGAGCAAAAATGGACAATTGAAGACGTAATTGCTGAAGGTGACAAAGTTGTGGTGCGTGCAACTAATACCTGCACTCAGGAAAGTTTCTTTGGAATACCTAGTCATGGTCGAGAGCAGACGTTCACGGCTATGTTCATTCATTGGATTGTTGACGGGAAGATAGTTGAAACTTGGCGAAATGCTGATGATCTCGGACGAGTTCTCCAGCTTGGGGCGCGGATTGAGCCGGGAACGTCTGGGAAATAACTTTACTGACTTGCTGAATAAACGGCGAGTCTCTTCAGAAACTGGTACTAAGTCTTAAAAAATCTAGCTGTTGAACAATTGTCTTCTAGAGAATAATCTCAGCAACCCGGCGGTTCCTATTCCCCAAGCACCATTAACTAATAAACCTGTGACTATTCCCACAAGTTTCCAGCCTCCAGCGATGGGTTGACCCTTGAGTGGTGCGACCACAAACCAAGCTACTAGTGTTGGGACAATTGCACCAAATACCAATGCTGCTAACCAATAGCTTTTATCATTTTGAAAACGAGGCGCGATTGCTACCCAAATCATTCCCCAAATTCCTCCCCAGAATGCACTTGACCAAATTTGCGGGATTCCAAATGGTTGTGTTGGTGCAGTTGGATAAGCAGTGCGAGGCGTGAAATTCACTGTATGTAGCAACGCCAACATACCTTGGTGAAATAGCAAAACAGACACAAAGCCTGCAATAAATGCTAATACAAATCGAGATAAGGCAGCTTTTTGAGTCATTGCTTATACGAAAATCTCTAGGACTTGCTTCTTAGAGGTGTCTATGATAGTTTGCTAACTAGTATAAAATACAGTGAATCTATCGAGTTACCGTATTTTAGTGAATACTATTTTTAATATAGTCGAAGGAGCTTGGAGTTAAAAGTATCTAAGTACTTTACCAAAATATTATGGCAAGTAAAAAAGCCAGTGTTGCTGATTGAAAAGATAATGCCTGAAATCAACCTGAATTTGGCAATTCATCCAGAGCATTTCTGAGCAACCAAGCGATCGCAGCGAACAGATAGTGAGGATAATGAATATACGTATGCAAACTATTCATAACCGTAAAATCAAAGGCGGAGGCTAAACCTTGGCACAATTGGAAACACAACCTCTGGCTTTGTCAGACGCTCAAAAAAATTGGGTCTTATTCGGTGTCGGACTTGGGGTGTTCATGTCTACCCTTGATGTGGGCATCATCAATGTTGCTTTACCCACATTGGTACAAGCCTTTGGTACCAGTTTTCCGACAACCCAATGGGCTGTATTGAGCTACCAGTTGGTCAGTTCCGGTTTAGTTTTAGGGGCAACCCGCTTGGGAGATATGTGGGGCAAGAAGTCCTTGTATCAGGGGGGACTTGTTCTGTTTACTTTCAGTTCGCTGTTGTGTGGTTTTGCACCTAGTATTGAGTGGTTGATTGCCTTTCGCGCACTTCAAGGACTTGGTGCTGTGTTCATCTCTGGGCTTGGTTTGGCAATCATTACAGAAGTTTTTCCATCTTCGGAGCGAGGTCGCGCTGTTGGCGTTATCGGTAGTGTTGTATCACTGGGAATTGCTTTTGGCCCTTCCGCAGGCGGGCTGCTCTTAAGCTTATCAGGCTGGCATAGTATATTCTTCATCAATGTACCGTTGGGGATTATCGCTAGTTTCTTGATAGCTCGGGTAGTGCCACCTTCTGTACGCATTCAGGGTAAACAGAAATTTGACTTTTTTGGAGCTGTATTGGCTTTATTGACTCTGGGTAGTTTTGGTCTGGGTATGACGCTAGGGCAAAGTCAGGGCTTTGGCAGTACCAATGCGTTGCTATTATTAGCGATCGCTACCGTAAGTTTCATAATTTTTTTGATAGTTGAAGCGGTTATAAAAGAGCCGCTACTAGAACTACACCTGTTTCGCAATCTTCAGTTGAGTATGGGTTTGCTAAGTGGGTGGCTAGCATTCATTGTTATCGGCGGTTCGCTACTCATCGTCCCTTTCTTTCTAGAGAGCGTCAAGCATTATCCGACGGTAAAAGTGGGGCTGCTACTAGCCGTGTCACCTGTACTTAGTGGGTTAATTGCCCCACTAGGGGGAATACTTTCAGACCGCTTTGGCGCTCGACTAATCAGCCCAATTGGACTGGGGTTAATGATAGGTGGCTGTTTGGGGATTAGCACCTTTGATGCTCAGATTACTGAACTAGGCTATGTGTCGCGCTATTTTATTTACGGCATTGGACTGGGTTTATTTCAATCGCCCAACAACAGCACTGTTATGGGAGCAGTACCAAGGGAGCGGCTAGGGATTGCTTCTGGGCTACTATCTTTGTCACGTACATCAGGAAACACAGTAGGAGTTTCTTTAATCGGGGCAGTATTTGGAGCATTAATCGCTAGCATGTCTGCGGGTGCAGATGTTTCTGTTGCCCCTCCTGATGCGATCGTTGCAGGGTTCCAAGGAACTTTTCGCTTTGCAGCCCTAATACTTTGTGGGGCAGCAGTCGCATCCGTGTTGAGGATTGGGAAGAGGCAGGGGGCAGGGGGAAGGGGAGC
>NZ_JADEXU010000350.1 GCF_015206895.1 Nostoc sp. LEGE 12450
GAGAACGCATATTTGCAGAGTCCCAACAACTAGGTAAAAGTTACCTGGAGACGCTTTACTTTATTATTGATTGCTATTTTGTTTTCATCAAGGCTGGATTAGCCACAAAACAAGTAGCTTTCACGCCAATTACTACTGAGTCGAATAGACTTCCTTCTATGACTTCAACTCCATTGGTACAAGAGAAAGAAGAAGATTCTTCAAGCGAAACATTCAGCCTTGACTTTGATTTGTAATCGTCAAAGGAAGTTGTTAATTACACACAAGGTTATTCCGCTGTGACGCGAAAAGAATTTTTCCGCTAGAGTTGTCACTGAGCCGAAGATTTGTCTGTAGCATAGGATCTACTGTATTTTCAGCCCATAACAATCGCATAGCTGACATTGTAACTTTTTGCAATTCTTATCATTAGCTCTACTTTTTCTAACTGATTCCACATACTTTCCACAGCTACTTCTACTGTTTTCCACAGTTGTTTGACAAGATAATCAGCTTCTATTCATCCACTGGGGATTTTGTCATGACTGTAGCATCAGTCTGTCTTACGGAGTTTTTGTTAAGTTGCGTAAACAAAATCTATCTCTAACCCTAGCTTTCACGTAATTATTTATTTTTTCTATATTTATGTTTAATATTTTGCAACATTGACAAACCGAGCCTGTCAGCACACAATAAATCGACTAGCCTTTGCCGTCTATTCCATCTTGAACATCGACTGTATAAAACTATTCAGTTGCTAGCACAGGTGGTTTGACAACTAAAGAATGGGGTGAAACAGGACAACTACTGCATCACCAAGAAGGGGAAAGGGGAAGGGTAAAGGGGGAAAGGGAAATACACTAATGTTCTTTTCCCCAAAAGCTATGAAGCCCCTATTTTTAAATAGGTCGAATAAAAAAAGAAGATTTTTAAGGCATGTAGTGCGAACACGGGAGCAGTACGGAGCCGGAGCCGCTCCGCCTCCAATCCATATTTAAAACAAGAGCTTTTAAGTCACTGGTTCCCTTTCCCCTTTCCCCCTTTCCCTTTCTTTACCTCTGGCTTATTGTCCCTATTGATTTGCTTTTTCGGAAGCTTTGATCGCATGAACTCAACCCAAAACATCTTGACTAATCTTCCTGAAACACTACATCAGTCTTTAAACAGCTATCTAGAACAGCATCCTGATTGGGATGAACATCGCCTTATTACCGCAGCTATCTCACTGTTTCTGTTGCAAAATGCTAATGGAGATCGCCGTGTTTCCCAGGTTTATCTAGAAGCTCTGTTTCGCCGAGGCTAATTTACAACATACCTGAATCTGCTATTCCCTAAAAGTCATACTAAACAAAAGCTAAATTAAACGATACACTCAGAAAGATTTCTTGAGTCAGGATTAATGGCAAGCGAATCTGAGACAAAACCTAAAATATCTACTGCTGAATTACTGACACTTCCAGATGAGACACAAACTCAAGGGATCGCTGAATCAGTGGAAAATGCCCTAGATAGTGACGAAATCTTAAATTCACTCAAAACCTTACTTAGCACTTTAGAAAAGCTACAAAAAGTCCGCCTTGAAGCTGGTGATATTAAACTTGTGATTGAGCAGATGCTTGATGGCGAAATCGTTAGAGGTGAAGAACTTGAAAAAGCCAAAACTGGTGCCAGCACGCTTAATCGCCTAGTTCGTGCTTATAGTGACCACCAAGCTGCACTATTTAAATCACAACCTGCTCGTACTTTACTTGATCTTGTACTCAACTCCAATCCAGCTAATTAAAACTCGCTTTCATTTGTTTGTAAAAGATACAATCAAACCATCATTCATTTTTTTAAACTCGAAAACTGAGTTTTCAATTTAAAAAGCCCTGTAAAAATCCAGGGCTCTGTTTTATATTGCAGTTTATTAAATGCCAGCTTAAAATCTTTGCCAGCGCTTTCTATACACATAATTATCACTCAATCGCTTGGGTAAAAATAGCGCAGAACTACCCAATTTCTACCCATCTTATCTGGGTATTCCCTTAATAATTTCTTTAGACTTGCACATACCTTTACCGAGAAATCACTTATCAACAGATTTTGCAGCTGCCTTACAGCTTCAGCCGAACAAGCCCTTATAACCTGCTTTGAATATACCGTAACGCTCGCAGGCGTTTGTTTCTAGGCTTTTTGTCAAGAATTTGCCGTGATCGCACCCTGTAACATCTGCATAACATTCACATTTCATCCTTACCTGATTGGATTTGCCCACAAACCGCATCATTAAGCCCCTATTCTTCCGTCACACAGAACGAAAGAGTAGGGGTTTGTTATGCCAAAATGACGTAAACTAGATATTTCTACGACTTTTTTTTAATAATTTTTCCAGTTCCACCACAAAAGCTACAAGTTTTGTATTGTGGTACAGGAGACGAACCTATTGATTCGGGTTGTTCTATTTTACCTTTGCCAAAACAGTATGTACATTTAATCTCTTGTTTATCCGCCATTGGAAATAATCTCAACTACATAAATTGAGTATTCCCACTTGGAACGTGCGATCGCCCTTTTTTTCATTCCCCATTCCCTGAATACCTTTTTTGTTTTGGCAGCGTGGCAAGAAGGCAATTAGATGAGGCGATTTCATTCGCGGATACGGCAAGCACTAAACAGGCAGACACCAAACTTTCGTGCGATGGCAACGAGAAAACCGCAGGCATCGCAGAAAAAAATGAAGAAAGAATTTAATTTGTAGCCGCTCGACAAAAGTGGCTACTTTTTCGATTTGACTATCCTACTTTCAACCCCAAACAAATCTTTGTAAACTTCATGATCTCGAAAAAGCTCCATAATCAAACTTCGAGTAAAAGCACAGTAAATCATAT
>NZ_JADEXU010000059.1 GCF_015206895.1 Nostoc sp. LEGE 12450
CCACTAACGCCTAGCATGATTCTGAGCGATCATTTGCTCTAGCAGTTCTTGGGAAACACAGCGACGTTCAGAACAATAAGCCATTAAGTTGACACCGTTCATCATTCGCACGGTACTAACCCTGACACGAAAATCATCAGTAATAAACCAACAACGTTCTTGACCTTGGTTATTGTCATAGTCAGTATCAATCGTCAGCACTCCATCATCGGCAAACCGATACTGGCTGACAACGGGAATGCTCTCAACATAGCCTTGGTTACGGATCAGTTTTCCAGAACGCCTCGTTTCGTCGGGAATATCAACCAAAATGGCAGCATTATCATTAGGTAGCCTGGTGTCTAAGTTAGCCTGCCATGCAAAACTCGCACCACCTGTTGCTTTAGTTGGGTCTATGCCTTGGTCTTTACAGACTTCTTGGACTTTAGGATCGTCCTTTTCCATGACTTTAACGATCAAATTCGACTGCCCAGACTCATCCGCCGCCGAGTCAAAATGGTGAACGGAACGTTCCGTAAACCATGTACCCTCACTTTTACGGAAGAAGTCGATCATTGACAAGGGCGGTATTAGATGCATCTGTTTTAAAACCTCTTTTTATCAAATTTTGCCGTTATTGAATACTGAACAATGAGATGAAGTCCCAATTTCGCTAAAGTGTAGAATAACTCCAAAAGTTATATTTTTATCAACTGATGACAAATAGTGAAATTCAACTTATTACTAGCGAACGCCCCAGTCCAACTCCAGAAATATTAAAAGCCCTCAAAGCCGGAATCCCTGTGGATTGGGTCGATTTGTACCAATTCAATCTCAAGGAAGTTGATTTACAACAAGCTAACTTGAGCAAAGCCAAGCTACTAGGAGCCGACCTCAGTGAGCTAGTCTTGAGTAATGCCGATTTGAGTGGCGCAGATTTGCGAGGCGCTAATCTGCAAGGAGCCGATTTGAGTGGGGCTAATTTGCAGGGAGCCTATTTAAACCGTGCGAACCTCCAACAAGCCAATCTCATCGGCGCAAATTTGGAAGGAGCCAAACTGCAAGTAGCACGTTATGATGCACATACGAAATGGCCCCAAGAATATAACTACAAAGCATCGGGAGCTGTAGGGCCGGGTGCTAATCTCAATGGTGCTTTTCTTAACACAGCCTCTTTACGAAACGCAGATTTACAAGGTGTGAATCTGCGTGGAGCCTACCTGAGTGGCGCTGACTTGACAGGAGCAAATTTGCAAGGTGCGGCTTTAAGTGGCGCTGATTTGACGAAAGCTTATTTGACTGGGGCTTGTTTGCGGAATGCTCGATTGACTGGAGCCGATTTGCGGGATGCAGACCTGCGAGCAACTGACCTCTCTGGTGCAGAGATGGAGCATCTTCAAAGTATCGCTGGTGCAGATTTTACTTTAGCCCAAGGACTCACAGAAGCAACTAAAGCTATGCTTAAAAGCCGCCCATATTCAGAACTTGACGTTTGGAACGCCTACACTCGCATAACAACTCGTGAGAGTTTGAGTGCTTGATCGTGGCAATTTTAGATTTTAGATTTGGGATATCAATATCAAGTTCGCTTAATTACTTGATAATTCAAAACTCTCCGCGTCAGCCGTCATTACAAGTACTTATCCGAACATGGTATGAGTGCAAGACGCGCTCCTAGTGGGCTAAATAAATCTAAAATCCAAAATTTTTTTGTTGTTCTGTAGTGACTTTACAACAGTTGCCAGTTCTTTTTTAAGAGCGCTAAAAACGTAGCGTATCCTTCAGAAAAACCCGGTGGATCGGGTAAAGCATATTGGGGAAATTCTTTATACGATCGCCAGGCTTCCGAAGCTTTATGCCGCAAATGTAAAGCAGATTCTGAGGAACCTGGTGGTCGCCAAGTCATTTGACCAGTTTGTATCTCAGTCACAAATGCCTCCTCATCTCGAAAAAGTTGATATTTTCTTCCAGATTTTGGCAGATTACTTGGGTGTTTTGGTCAAATTTAAGGTAAAAAACATCTTGCCTATTGTTAAAATAAATCTTATCACAAGATTCGGCACAAACCCATATCGCTATTGTGGCAACAAGTCTTCTAAAGCAGCTGCGACAACTCGGTGATCCTCATCCTGTCTAAGTTGGTTCAGGGCTGCTTTTGCTTCCGGCTCGTCAAAGCGTTTGAGGGCATAACTAACTCGCACGCGCATCCGCCAAGATTCATCATTCACTAACGTTAGTATTTGGGATAGTGCCGCAGTATGTTGGCTAGAATCAGCTAGTAAACCGAGTCCATCAACAGAGGATTCCTGAACTGTGAAATCTTCATCTTTTAAACCTTGAACGCAGATATCAAATAGCTCTTCAGGACAATTCATTTCAGCGATCGCAGCTAAAATGCTCCGCTTAACTAGCCAATGGTCATCTTGATAAAATGCCATAACTAGATGAGAAACTGCGACTCTACCAAATAGCGACAAAGAATTGGCCGCCTCAGCTCGTACATTGGGGGTATCGTCAAATTTCATAATTTGCATCAAAGCAGCAAAGGATTCTGCTGATTGTTGATTACCCAAACCCCTGGCTACAAAAGAACGCACCAAAAATTCTGAGTCATGAAGTTTACTTGCTAAAAGAGGAACTGCAACTTCTGATTCATAATCATTGAGGGCTGCGATCGCCTTCAAACGAGAGTGAAAATCTGGGTTCTTCAGTTCAGTTTGGATTTGATCGATTTTCATAGGTGCATTTGGTAGAGCTATCTTTACTTTATTTTACAGATGTCAAAAAATAGCGATCGCATTTGGGAAGATTTAACGCAATACCCTAAACTCTTAACCAATGACTCAATTAAGCGAAACCGTCAAAGAATTAATCGCCAAAGCTAGAATTATCAGCTTTGCTGAGTGGGATAAGTCCCATTCCAAAGCAGCGATTGCCATATTTCAAGCTGCGGATGATGCTTTTCGTTATCTGAGCGACGAAGATTTATTACAGATTCAAACCAAGTCATCCGATAATTCTGAGTTGATTCCTGTTGCTGTGTTGTTACGCGATCGCGCCGCCGAAATTGTTGATGAAGCTAGAGAGCAGGTTTTGACGACCTATCCTGAAATCATCCAGCCTGGAGGTGGTCTTTATCCACCTGAACGCGCCCAAGCTTGCTGGCGAGATTTTTGGCATTTTCTCCGTTGTATTACTTATGGCATAGCAGGTGGACACGCTGACTATACAAATCCCACAGGACTGCACTATATGAACTTACTCTATCAGGAATTACAAGTTCCATTAGATGCAATGCTCTTAGGTTTAAAAAGCATTAAAGCTGCTAGTTTGAAACGCTGCCCAGCCAATCAGCAAGAAATTCTTAATCCCTATTTTGACCATTTAATCACCCAACTGGCTACTTTTCAAGTTCGGTAAGGTAAGTGAGCGTGAATAATTCAAGGTTTTTGGTCACGGCTAGAGTTGCTTACTAAGAACCAATTTAATTGAATTTACATTACGTAATATAGTTTGATTTATTCTTGCCCACTTACCAAAATTAACTTTGGTGAATCAGCACTATAAATACTCTTGCTCAAGGGAAAACAACAATAGGATCGCCTGCATCCCAATTTCAAATCAAATTCTAAAAACAAGCTTAAATTTATCTAAAGTATTATCTAACTTCACAAAAATTAATAAATATGGTTTCGGCATCGTATCAGAATGTGTAAAGGCATTTGATGTAAAAACTTAAATAATTAAAACTAATAAGGATTTAAGGTCTCTATGACCTCTCCTTTTTCACAAAGATGTAAAGTTTTTTAACATCTGCTGAATTCCTTCTCATAAAAAAATCTACTTGTTAACTGGGAGATAGTTTGAATAGCTTTTAGACCAGCATCATGATTAGGGTTTGCTCAATTCTGCCGTCAGTTGTCATACAGAAAGATATCTAACGCACTTAAAAAAAATAAAGTTTTACAAATGCTAGTCAGTAGCAAAAATAACTGACAACTGAGGCTAAATTCTACCAATTATGGGGTTAGGATACTCAAAAATTTCATTTAATTCGCGTTTTTAAGGAGATACTTCAATGTCACTATGGGCTATTGATTCACCTAATGTTGAACTGCGTCCGAATACCAGCGAAAGTGAATTACAAACACTGATTCGGGCAGTTTACAAACAGGTTTTGGGGAATGCTCACTTGCTAGAAAGTGAGCGCCTAGCTACTGCTGAATCGCAATTGCGCGATCGCAAAATCAGCGTCCGCGAATTCGTCAACACCGTTGCGAAATCAGAACTCTATCAATCTCTGTTTTTCAGTTCTTCTTCCCAATATCGGTTCATTGAACTAAACTTCAAACACCTGCTAGGTCGTGCTCCTGCCGATCAAGCAGAAATCGCCGAACACGTTCGCATCTACAACGAACAGGGCTACGATGCTGAAATCGAATCCTATATCGATAGCCAAGAGTATCAGCAGAATTTTGGCGAGAATATTGTTCCTTATCCTCGCAGCACTAGCTCCCAAATAGGAATTAAGAATGTTACCTTTAACCGCACCTTTACCTTATTGAGAGGAGTAGCAAGCAGCGATAGCGATCGCAAAGCCAAACTGATCAGCGATATAGGTGCAAATTTACCTACATCCATCAAGCGTCCCGTTGCTGGTTCTAGTGTAAGCAGCACCGGCAAACGCTTCTTGATTAAGGCAGTCAAAGGTTCAGGTAATCTCCGTACTCGTGTGGGCAACCTTGAATATGTAGTTAACTACAACCAACTGTCTGGACAAGTGCAAAACATTCATAGAACGGGCGGCAAAATCATCAGTATTACTGAAGTTGCTTAAGTAGATGAATGGGGAGTCAGGAGTGGGAGGAGGATAATAACTTCTAACTCCCTACTCCTAACTCCCTACTCAGTACAGGCCAAACGCCCCGATACCGCTAACAGCACTCCCAAGTGCAGTTGTAGTCAAGGAAGCTAGTATATAGACTGGGAGAATAACTATTTAGCCAAGATATCTTTTGGATTGTAAGCTACTTTTTAAAATCACTTTTCTAATGGAAATTACTGAATTCTTTGAACTTTCAATTGGACGATGGCGATCGCAACGTAGCGGTCATCATTTGGCATTCGCTCACTTTGAACAAGTGCTGTCTAACATTGACATTGAGTCTCTATCCACCGACGATCCGGCGGTACTAGCAATTTGTCAATTGTATGACACCGACCCCAGCAGTATCACTCACCCCTTTCGGATGACTTGGAAAGGTGAGTCAGACTGGGACGATAAACCAATCTCTGGTAGTACCGTGCTGGTGCCAATTCCAGATATAGAAAATCCTTCTAGAGGAAAACTCTTACGCGACCAAGGATACGCTGAGACAATCCCCGCAGTGGGTAAATACCACTTGAGTGAAGATGGTATTTTTACCCTGCTGACAGAGTATGAACACGCTGCTGCTGAAGAGCGAATTTGGTTTGCTACACCAAATCTGCGATTTCGGGTAGCGACAATTAAAACCAGTGATGGTAAAGGTGTGACAACAGCTTCCTTTTCTTCAGAGATTCGCTCTTTGTCTAGTTCAACCAGTTAGTAATATCAGGTTAAAACATAGAAGGAATCATCTAGTTTGTCACTACTGAGGTTGAATATGACAATAGCACCCAGTGAATCTAGCACCAACGCTAGTGATTTGCTCACCTTAGCCTGTTGGATGGCAGGAGATTTTAGCAACTACAAGCAATCTTTTGCAAATCCCCAACTTTACGCCCACATTCACATTTTTTTCCGTCCTTTACCGATTGAATTTTTTTCTGCCATCGGTTTTTATTCAGAACAAGCTTATGACCACGATTTATGGACACCCTACCGCCAAGGAGTACATAGACTGGTAGATTGTGGCGATCGCATTTATATCGAAAATTACAGCTTGAAAGACCAGATGCTTTATGCCGGTGCGGCTCGTGAATTAGATATCCTCAAAACCATCACCCCAGATTGCATCGAACGGCGTTATAACTGTTCGATGGTTTTTCAACGAGAGGGTGAAATGTTTCGGGGTAGCGTGGAACCGGGGAATCAATGTCTGATTAACCGCAATGGCTGCCAGACATATCTAGTCAGCGACGTAGAAATAACCGAGCATACTTGGATAAGTCTAGATAAAGGTATGGATATTGAAACCCACAAGCAGATATGGGGGTCAACTGCTGGGCCTTTGCGATTTGAAAAACGGGAAAGTTTTGCTGATGAATTACTTGCAGTGAGAGCATTATGTTGATTCAGCTTGAATCTGTTAAATATAAAATGTTACCTCCACAGGCTGAAAAAAAGATGCGCTGTTGGATTCGTAGCCGCCACTTGATTTGCTCCGGTAACTTTTTTATATTCGAGACATTAGAATATACGACCATTGAAAGATTCTCTCAATGTGTCGCTTCTTTAGGAGGAACAGTAATATCCGTTGACCCCATTAATAAAATCTGGATGGGCGATCATCGCCAAGTAATTTTATATCAGGCTAAAGCTAGTTTACATACTCCTCATCATACTTTGAAACAATACTGGATAAAATACGGTGGTTTCTACACTAGATTTGATGAGCGTGCTTAGAGTGACTTTCCTACGGAAATCCTTCTGACATTTGAATTTTAAATAATCCCCAAGGGGGTTGACGGCTAATTGTTAATGTTTAATTGCTAATTATTTACTATGATTAGTTGTTACTTATTAACAGTTAGCCGTCTAAGTTTGTTATAAAGACGTGCTGTACAAAAGAATCCAATACTGCATAGGTTTTTCCTAACAAATAAATTGTTATTAAGCTAAAAATATTTTAATTTGCATCCTCAAAAAAATGAATCTCTTGTGGGGCGGGCATCTTGCCCGCCCTGATTGTGCAAATTAAATACGCGACAGCTTAATCATTCTTTGACGGTAAATAAACCTGCTCTGTAGGCGCAATTCATGAATTGCTCCTACAATATGTATTTTAAGTAGTCTATGCAAAAAATTATACAAATATACATAAATTGAAATTTTCTCTAATTGATGGTGCAATGTTTACGATGCGCTACGCCTAAGCAGGCTTTTTTATGTCCCAAAGCACCACACCTTATGCAATATTAATTAACGACAACAAGAAAAAACTAAATCTTTTATTACAAACCATCACTAAATCCTTTGAGTAACTATTAATTTTTCATGAGAGTAAAATCTATAACCGATAAATACATTTAAGTACAGATAAAATAATATTCGTGTTTGATTGATAAGTATTTGGCAATTTGGCAGCTACTGATTAGAGTATTTTGATATATTGCAGAAATTACCAAGATGTTTTTACTTTTTATACAGAAGACGGGCGTTAGCCCGTCTTTTTTGTTGTTAATTGTTTGGCATTTTGACATTCAATTATAATTAAGCTGTGATATATTAGCTAGAATGCAAATGATTGAAACATTAAGAATAAGCTCAACTAGCATTCTTTCTGTTCATATTATTTGTTTGTCTTACAACCTATTAAGTTTTATTTGTGCTGTTTTTTGCATATTCCAAGGTGTATTGCCACTTTCAAGCTATTTAGACGGGATAAACTATCCCGTCTTTTATTTTGTTTACTAGTTGGAAAAATTGCTTTCATGCAAGTTTTGCATGTAAAAATATTTTGAGTTGTTTTACTATCTTTAATATCTAAATTAATCTGCCATAGCTTCTAACATCTGGCAGATTAATTTTCTGTTTGAGGTATTCAATGATACTAGAAAAATATCCTATCAGGTTTGAGGATATTTGCACACATCCTATAGGAAGATGCCCTATGAATATAATAATGAGTAAATTAATTCGGGATGTTGTTATGCACTGGATTTATATAGAGGTTTGGCTCACCGCCAAACCTTTTTTTATATCTCCAGAACTTACGCAAAAATCGCCAAAAAATTTAATTTATCAGATGGCTCTCTCGTCTTATATGCTGTAAGCTCTATAATGTTTGTCTGCAAGCAAAATTAAAAACTAAAAGTACTCCGCAGAATGCCGATGGTAACTGAGTCACTATCTGGTGTATTACCAGGCTGCAAGAGATGAATTATTCCTGGTGTAATACTAATGTTGTCTGTTAGCTGGAAACGATAAAATGCCTCAATTTGAGTGGTAGTCCCTGGTTGTCCACCTGCACGTCCTAAACCGGTATTAATAAAATCAGGGACATTATTCCCCACAGGTAGGTCGCTACTAGTGATTTTAGGAGGTTGACCGACATAAATTCCCCCCAAATTTCCTTTAGCAAATAAATCAGGGAAATTCATAAACACCATATAATTAGTCGTTTCTACATTTCCCGATTGCCCAGGAATGTAAGATTTAGTATAACCACCCCACGCACCTGCGCTAATGCGGGATGAAATTTGCCAAGTGACAGTCGCACCCACAGCATTAGTTTGCAAAGGGGCTGATTTCCCGGTAGTGGTGTTAACTGTAGTTAAGCATTCATCGCCAACAAAGGTTAGCAAACAACCATCCGAAGAATAATTATTGACGTAATACAAGCTTAAATCTAGAGTGTCAGTTGGTGTTAGCAGCAATTGCACACCAGTAGTTGTGGTTCCATCGAATAAACCGCTACTGTTACCGGGATTTCCTGGTTTATAACTAGTATAAATTGCCTGCAAACTAGCGCGTTTAGCAAATTGCCAATCAATAGCTATACCGCCGTGGCCGTATCCCATATTTAAAATTGGGTTTCTTTGGGCAAAAAAAGACAGCGGCCCTGTTGCAGCACTTTCTACCCGATTGGGGCCTCGGAAAGCAGCAGGCATACTTACACCTTCTGTTCCCACCATTACTGCTAATTTATCTGTCACCAGCCAATGAAAATTGAGGTCACTTACAATCAAGCTATCTGTAGGAAATTCATAGCCAAGTAAAACATCATTCCGGGAAACACTATTGGTAAATCTAGGCGAAGTTTTTCCTTTACCATCTATAAGACCTGTAAACAAGTAACTACTAGGAGTGATTTGACTAGTCAAATATAGTTGCGCCAAGGATATGACATTAATGTTTGTCCCGCCATCATCTGTATCTTTTTGTCCATCTCTAGGATTGACATCACCACGATTGCTAGTCCGTCCTTGAATACCAACTATTAGTAGTCCACTGAGTTTGGTTGTTCTTGAGAATTGATTTGCTTCAAGTTCGCCAGTTCTGGCTTCTAAACTATCGACACGACCCCGTAAAGTTGCTAATTCAGGGGCAAATTCTGATTGCAATTTTTGTAATGTTGCTAAATCTTCGCGGGTGACTAAATCGCTGGTGGCTGTAGTGATTAATTCGTTGACTCTATCTAAACAAGCATTCACACCGGCGGCGAATTCATACCGAGTTAAGGCGCGATTACCGCGATAGCTACTATCTGGATACCCTGCTATACAACCATAGCGTTCCACCAAAGACTGTAATGCTTGGAATGCCCAATCATTGGGTTGTACGTCTTTGAGTTGAGAAACCGATGTAACTTGTGCCATCGGATTTATGGGGGAGAGGGAAGGAGAATTTAAATCTATACTCTCCTGCGCCTGAGTAGCTTCTGTATTGATGTACTCTTGTGCTGATGCTTTTTGGGCAACTCCATTTACTCCCGCAATTAGTAACCATGCGAGCATCCAGGTTTTGCGATGACTGTGGCTAATAAGTATACCTTTCAACTTTTTACACTCTGCTCACATACTTAAGTGAAGAGTGTATGCGCTATTGTCTAGCGTTCACATGGGAAAATTTACGGATTTTATCCAAAATTAGACTTAATCTTTCTGGGCAACTTCTGAAAGGACGAGTATAACAGGGTATTGGGTATTGGGAACACTTCGACAAGCGGTAGTTGAGCGTAGCCGAAACTCAGTGCATCGCTGGGGACTAGGAAAGAGTTTTCTCAACGAAGAGGCAGGGGGAAAGGGGCAGGGGGAAATGACCACAACCGAGAGCCGTGAAGCAGAGCGGAACATCGGTCTGAATCCCCCTTTCTGAATTGTCCCCCCTGCTCCCTGCTCCCTTCTCCCTTGCCTCCTTTTAAATCTTCAATTTCTAATCCCCAATCTATGGCAAATCGTCCACGCAAGCTGACACCAAAAGCCTCTAAACAAAATAAACCTCATACAGGTGTGATGAAACGCATCGCTAAAAAACCCCAGAAAAAGCTCAAAGGGGGAAGGTGGTTGTCGTCAACGCTAGCGATCGCAATTTTGTTGAGTAGTGCTAGTCTAATTATGGCTTTCGCCTGGATTAGCGTTCTCTTCATCTTCAATCCAGACCAGGTAAGCTGGCTAAATAAAATTTTACCTGCATGGGCACAAATCCCCCTTGGGAACCACGAACGCCCCAAAACTCTCAAACAAATTCAACTAGATTTGAGTCAAAACAACCAAATATTTGGCGAAACTCTGCCTTTACGTCAAGATGCCAAAGACTCTTTTTTACTGCCAGTTTTGCAACAGCGTCCTAATTGTCAATCTGATTGTAAAAAACTTGTGGAACTCAGAGTTTACGAGCTATCAAAAGAGTTAGAGTTTAAATCCCAGTCAGAAAATTACTACTATTTAGCCACTCAATTACCTGTAACTGGGCCAGAAGAATCCTCTGTGATTTCACCCTCACTTGATGAGACATCAGAACCCCAAGATACCAGTGTTCCCCTACCTTTAACTAAAGTGCAACGCTTTGACGGTGGGACACCATCACCAGGGGTTTGGTTTAATTTGCAGGGTCAACGCCAACCAGGAACTGGTGCTTATGGTCAAGTTGTATACTACAATCCACAACGCACTAATTTACTACAAATGTTGTCTTGGACAAGTCCCAACGGACAATTACCCAGATGGCAGCAGGTAACTGGTGATGGTACAAAAGAGTTAGTTGTCGATCAAACTATAGGCTTAGAACCGCACTTACAGGTTTACCAAGTCAAGCCTGTGAAGTTATTCCTCAAACCAATTGAATTAGAGGCGATTACCCTCAAATCAGCAGCCCTCAAAGATTCTGCATACCAAAACGCCCTGTCAATTGCCCGTAGTGGACTATGGACACCAGCCTTTGAATGGTTGAAATTCATCAAGAAACAGCGCAAAGGAGTTTTTCCAGAGGTGGCGCAAGCGCAAATGGATTTGATTCGCTTGCATTCCCAACTTACTAAAACCCAAGCCCAGAAAAAATGGGCAAGTCCTAGTCAAGAAGTGCTAGCAAACTTGATTGATGGTCGCTGGGGGAAAGCATTACAGGTGTTTGAAGCGTCGCCACATAATACCCAAGAAATTGTTACTCTACTCAAAGCTGATAAAAAACGGTTGTGGAATCGCACAGCCGCAGCATTGCGGGTGAACCCAAATAGACTAGATGTGCAAGCTTGGTTTGCTTTGATTTTGGCTGTTCAGCAGGGAGAAGAACACGCTAATTCCTGGTTAAAGACGCAACCAAAAATTACAAAAGATAATCTTGTCTATATTCAAGGTCTGTTAGCAAAACTCAATAGTGAGGGTGCAAAGTCGCAAATATCCTCTACTCACCCTAGTCAGATTGTTGGTACAGTGCAACCAATTACTCAAGTTACTAGCAGCGAGTGGCTGCAACCAAATTCCTCAGCAGACTTGAAACTCACTGATAATCAAGTTTGGTATCAGGTAGAGGTAAGTGCATTTAATGACGGTAAAAGCTGGCTAAATTCCCCCTTTGAGAATTTGAACCCATCCAAAACTTCCGCCGCCAAATTTTTCTGGAAAACTTTGGGAATCATTTCTGACCCGGAAATCCAGATTATAGTCTGGTTGCCAAATGGTGAACAAAAAATTACTATAGCCGCTATCAAAGCAGTGCAACTACAGGGTAAAGTTTTGCGCCTATTGGCTGCGGGTCCAAAAATTCCAGAGAATCAAAACGATGTTCTTCAACCCAAACCTCTAGCTTTGACAAATGCAGCACTGGAATGGGTACAACCATCTCCCATCACTCTAAAAGAACTGCATCAACAAAATCCCCAAGGGGTGAAGGTAATATTATCGAGTGTCTGGCAATCTTTACAGCAATCCGGTGAAGTTGCGGCTGGTGCTATTCCTACCTTTGAGCAGATGCAGGAAAAGTTGGGTGATTGGCCCGTTCAAGTGATTGATTTAACAAATAATGCTCAACCAGAAATAATACTGACTATCTCAGCAGCAGCAATAGCATCCTTGAATCAGTCTTCACCTGAAAATCAGGCGGAAAATACAGAACAACGCCGCGACCGTACTATAATTTTGTCCGATCGCAATCAAGTCATTTACACTGATTTTACCAGAAATAACTTACAAAGACTCTCTGCGATCGCCAAGCTTTCAGACGTGCAATCTTTAGCTTTATTAATTGAAAATGCTCATAACTACAGTCTGAGGCGCTGGTCAGAGAAAAATCAGCGCTTTGAATAGCACGCCCCCTAATCAAATTTAAATTAAAGAGGCACTGGCAATCGCTATCTCCAAAATTGACTTATTCTTTTTGGTTAGTTTCGGCTAGACGTTGGTTCTTCAGGTTTTCCAACTGCTGCAACAGAGAGTCTACTTCTGCTTGTAAATGCATAAATTTAGCTTGCTGATCGTCTTGATAATAAGACTTGGTTAGCTTACTCACCCAGTTAGCCTGGGACTGGCGATCGGAAACACTAGATAAACAAGTAGGCATCGCTAATTAAATCCACAATTTAACTCACACCATTAGAAATATTATAATAATGCTCTTTTAAGCTTTATTAAAATATTGTATATTTTTCATTAATTACTCTAATGGATTTTAGGTTCAATCATAAGAGACGGCGAGTATCATGGCTGTGTTCCAAACAGAACAGTCCCCTAAGTGTGCAAAGCTTCCGCCCACTTGACGATACTTAGCAATACTTAAATTTATAGCCTGTCAATTATGGTTGTATGAATTATTATCGCCCTTTTTAGGGAATTTACGCAGGAATTATATGTAGACTTTATCAAGAATTCTGCAAGATTATGAAAAATTGAGGACTGACACAGCAAAGATTTCCCCAATCCCCTTAAAAATATGCCTTTTTAATATCCACCTTTTTTGGCAGTAGTCTTGGGCAAGGACTCGCCCAAGGCTACTGCCAAGGAGAGACAGCACATTGCCTATTTAACTGGTATTCTAAATAAAAATGGCAAGTGAAACACCTGCACCACAAAAAATAATATTCTATAAGTAATATTCTTTTGGAATTAAAGAGCTGGGACAGGGCAAAGAAAAATTCACTTTCTTCCTCTTCCGCTTCCATCTGCCACTTTCTCTAAATATCGAATCCTTAACATTAAGAAATTTTAAATCCTGTGACTTTGAGCCTGTCTGTTGCTAAATCTCATCGCCAACCTTGGCCCGGACTGATAGAAGCCTATCGCCAATACTTGCCTGTCAGTGAAACAACCCCCGTCGTCACTCTTTTGGAGGGCAACACACCTCTAATACCAGTGCCAGCGATCGCAGAACGTATTGGCAGACAAGTACGGGTTTTTGTAAAATATGATGGTCTGAATCCTACCGGCAGCTTCAAAGACCGAGGGATGACTATGGCAATTTCCAAGGCCAAAGAAGCAGGAGCAAAAGCAGTAATTTGTGCCAGTACGGGTAACACCTCAGCCGCCGCCGCCGCTTATGCAAGACGTGGGGGGATGAATGCCTTTGTATTAATTCCCGACGGTTATGTGGCACTGGGCAAGTTAGCCCAAGCATTACTCTATGGTGCAGAAGTATTGGCAATTAAAGGGAATTTTGACCAAGCGCTAGAAATTGTCCGCGAAATGGCCGAAAGCTATCCGGTAACTTTGGTAAATTCCGTCAATCCCTACCGCCTAGAAGGGCAAAAAACTGGAGCCTTTGAAATCGTTGATGCGCTGGGTGATGCCCCAGACTGGCTGTGTATCCCCGTAGGCAATGCGGGAAATATCACAGCATATTGGATGGGCTTTTGTCAATATCATCAAGATGGGAAGTGCGATCGCTTACCCCGAATGATGGGATTCCAAGCCGCAGGTGCAGCCCCATTAGTACACGGTCAGCCCGTGGCGCATCCCGAAACTCTAGCGACAGCAATTCGCATTGGCAACCCTGCTAGCTGGGAATTAGCGATCGCAGCCCAAACTGCAAGTCAAGGAAATTTCCATGCCGTTACCGATGCAGAAATTCTCGATGCTTATCGACTTTTAGCATCATCAGAAGGTATCTTCTGCGAACCTGCTAGCGCCGCTTCTGTAGCCGGATTATTGCAGGTAAAAGACCAAATTCCTACAGGGGCGACAGTGGTTTGTGTCCTCACAGGCAATGGTCTAAAAGACCCAGATACAGCCATTAAACATAATCAGAGCCAATTTAAACAGGGGATTGCAGCAGAATTGGGCGCAGTCGCCGAGGCAATGGGATTTTAAGTAACCTGGAAATACAAGCGATCGTAATATCTATCTAATTGAAAAATTGCGTAGGCAAATCCCACCGGAGGTATTGCAGCCAAGATTTTTAAGTGTGACTAGTGTCAAAATAACCCCAAATTGCAAAATGTTTGCGATAGACAAATTCAGACTAAGCAAGATGCAGCAAGGAATCCCCAATCAAAAATCTAAAATCCAAAATGGTATAATCCTAAAGAATTTTTAATCAACTGGTTGATCATTTTAATAATCACCAACAAAGAAAAAAAATACAAGCCCCTAAATAAATTTAGGGGGATTATTAATTTTGAATTTTGAATTTGGAGCGAAGCGACGTGACTCATTCTACTGATATTGCTACCTTAGCCCGATGGATGTCAGCTGACTTTAGTAATCAAGAACAAGCTTTTGAAAATCCGCCTTTTTATGCCCACATTCGTGTGTGTATCCGTCCCCTTCCCTTGGAATTGTTCTCAGGGGTAAGTTTGTTTCTCGAACAAGCTTATGATTTTATGCTCAATCAACCCTACCGGATGCGGGTAATGAAGTTGATTCCCGCAGAAAACCACATTGCTATTGAACACTACACCGTTAAAGAAGAACAAAAATTTTACGGTGCATCTCGTGAACCCGAACGCCTCAAAGAGTTGTCTGTTGACCAACTGGAAAAAATGTCAGGCTGCAACATGATTGTAGAGTGGACAGGTAAGAGCTTCAAAGGCAGGGTTGAACCTGGTAAAGGCTGCATTGTGGTTCGTGACGGCAAAAATACTTATTTAGATAACGAATTTGAGATTGACGCTAAAGAATTTTTCAGCCTCGATAGGGGAAGAGATTTAGATACGGATGAGCGACTGTGGGGTTCCATCGCCGGCCCCTTTCACTTTGTCCGATGGGCTAATTTTGCCGATGAAGTCAAAGCTAATTAACGCGCTAGATGTTCAAAGTAAGCCGTTTGTGGGTAGATGTTGATGAACGTCTATTTCACGACATCCCCACTTACAACTGTTAATTTCTTGATTGATATTCTTAAAAGTAGTTTCGAATAGGTGGTCTGGAAAACGCTCATAACAGGGAAGCACGGGTTAAGTGCTAAATTATCACTGCGTCATTGTGACAGAAGTTTGGACTAGCGATCGCTAATCCAGATATAACAAGAACCTGGACGGCGATGTAAGACTAAAAGAATACCAAAAATATCCAGTTAACCCACTATCTCTACCTCACAATCTTGTGTTACTATTGTCAAACTAGTGCTATTGCCTCCTGAAAATATCAAGCGGTAGGCAAAAAAGCTTTATAGTGTTGATGTGGCGGCATAGCCAAGTGGTAAGGCAGAGGTCTGCAAAACCTCCACCCCCGGTTCAAATCCGGGTGCCGCCTTCAAATAAATATAAACATTACAGGGCTTTGAAGCCCTTTTTTAATGGTAGTTATAGGGCTTGTTTCCAGAGCCTTCCAATATTTTTGGGGTAATTTTGGGTAGTTTGGGTAAAGAACTGGGGTAAAACTGGGGTAAAAATGTAAGGTAGAGGTTTTTACCCCAATAAAAATTTCTGGGGTAAAGTGGAGGGGTAAAGTGGAGGGGTAAAGGTCTTTACCCCAGTTAATTACCCTTATGGAATCTCAAAAATCTCAAAGTATTGCCCGTCGGGGTTCAGTGCAGATTAAGAACTCTAACGGCAGCCTCCAATTAGTTTTTTCTCATCCTATTATTACGCCGACGGGAGAGCTAAAAACCAAACGTTTCTATCTTTCAACAAGGCACGACGATACACCTTTTGGAAGACATCAAGCATCGGCTTTGGCGACAAAAATCCAGAGGGATATTGACTATGGAGAGTTTGATGCCAGTTTAGTTAAGTACAAACCAGCAGCATCATTAAGCACCGTTACCCCAATTACCCCAATTACCCCTTCACCTAACCCCCAACCAGACTTGGGAGAATTATGGGAAAAATACGCTGAGTTTAAAAAACCACAGGTTAGTCCTTCTACTTATGCGGTTGACTACCGCAAGTATCGCAATCACATTGCTAAGTTACCAACTAAAACTTTAGATGATGCGATCGCAATTCGAGACTATTTACTTGCAAATCTCAGTGCTAATGCCGCCAAACGTACTTTGACAAATATAAATGCTTGCTGTGATTGGGCACTCAAGAATCAGCTAATTGAATCAAATCCCTTTCCAAGTATGGCAAAAGATATTCAAATACCGAAGTCAGAATCGGCAGAATATGAAATTAATCCCTTTACTAAGGAAGAACGGGATAGCATAATTCAAGCGTTCGAGGAGAGTAAGCTCTACAGCTACTATGCTCCTTTAGTAAAATTATTATTTTTTACTGGATGTAGACCATCAGAAGCGATCGCTCTACAATGGAAGCATATCAGTGATAAATACATTACCTTTGAGCAAGCAATTACCATCAGTACTAAAGGGTTAGCTCTGAAAGATGGATTAAAAACCCAAAGCCAAAGACGTTTTCCGATTAATAATCAGCAACGTGAAATTTTAAACTCTATCAAACCTGAGAACTGTAACCCAGATCATTTTATCTTTAGAAGCAAGAAAGGTGGCATAGTAGACTTTGGAGATTTTCTCAATCATGCCTGGAAAGGTTACAAAAATCATCGTGGTACACATATAGATGGAATCGTAACTCAACTTGTAAAACAGGGTGTAGTCAGCGAATATCGCAAACCTTACCAATGCAGACACACTTTTATTACTCTTTGCCTGGAAGCTGATATTGATGCGAAGGATGTAGGAAGGTGGGTTGGTAACTCTCCAGAAATTATTTAAAAGCATTACGCAGGTAATAAACGTAACCTACAGGTTCCAGAGTTATAAATTTGGATTCTATGAACCTATCCCACTAATAAAATTCTTTGAATCCAGATATGAATAGTAGCAAGGTCAATGAATGCATCAAAATATACTTTTTTACGTTCCCAACGAACAACTAGGCGACGATATTTACGTTGATACCAAGCAAAACAACGTTCTTGTTGATATCTGGGAACAGAGATTTTAATAGGTCTACCTCTATTTTTCTTGGTTTTCCAAACCCGTTTTGGTATTTGGGGTCGAATGCCTCGCTTACGTAGGGCAGCACGTTTTTCCTTTGAATCATAACCTTTATCAGTAGCCAGTACCTTAAGTTTTTTACGTGGTCTACCCCGTTTCAAAGTTCTCAGTTTTACTTTGTCAAGTAGAGGTAAGACTTGTTCTCTTTCGTTACCATTGGCGGGAGTGGTAGAGTTAGCTAGGGGCATTCCATTGCCTTCAGTCAGTGTGTGAATAAGAACACCTTTACCCTTGCCACCATAAGCAATTTCCTCACCTCCTCCCTTCCAAGGGGGAAAAAGAGCCATCAACAGCTCCAAAATCCCAGTTCAGTTGATAAGACCTTTCTCATCAGCGTAGGCGTAGCCCCCCGCAGGCATCGCTAATATACGTGCTTGTAAATATGCAAATGTTCCATCTGAGCGCCATCGCTTTAACCATCGGTGAGACGAGCTTTTCGATGCCCACATATCACCACGTGGTAGGTCACACCATCGACACCCAGTAATCAGGATATACAAAAACTATTTAATACATGACGATATGGTGCATGAGGCATTTTTTTGCCACGTTTAGATGCTTCCTCAGAAAATATATCTTCAAACAACTTCCACTCTAGGTCACTCAGTCCTTCAAAACGTCCATTCATACAGTGATACACCTTTCTCAATTTCGTCAAACAGAATTATAGAATAAGGTCGGCGGCGAATCGCTTCGGTGAGTTGTCCGCCTTCTTCATAGCCCACGTAACCTGGAGGCGCACCGATGAGACGGGCAACAGCGTGTTTCTCCATGTATTCGGACATATCGATCCGCACCAGTGCATCTTCGGTATCAAACAGATATTCCGCTAAAGCTTTTGCCAGTTCTGTTTTTCCCACCCCGGTCGGGCCTAAGAAAATAAAGCTAGCAATGGGACGATTCGGGTCTGCCAACCCAGCACGGGAACGTTGAATTGCATCGGCAACAGCTCTTACAGCTTCCTCCTGACCAATCACACGTTCATGTAGCTCTTCTTCCAGATGCAAGAGTTTTTGCATTTCCGATTCAACCAGTCTGCTCACCGGAATACCCGTCCACTTGGAGATAATTTCGGCAATGTCAGCTTCGGTGACTTCTTCGCGCAACAGAGATTTACCGCTAGTCTGGATTTGAGCTAGTCGCGCTTTGGCTTCTTCTAGTTGTCGTTGCAGCTCAGTGAGTTTGCTGTATTTCAGTTCTGCTGCCCGGTTGAGGTCGTAATCGCGTTCGGCTTGCTGAATTTCTACATTGACACGCTCAATCTCTTGTCTAATTTGGCGAATGCGATCAATGATTTGCTTCTCTGCTTGCCATTGAGCATTGAGAGCAACTTGCCGTTCTTTTAACTCCGCAAGTTCTCTCTCCAGCCGTTCTAAACGCTCTCTGGAAGCACTGTCTGTTTCTTTTTGCAGTGACAGCCGCTCCATTTCCAGTTGCAGAATTTTGCGATCGATTTCGTCTAATTCTTCTGGTTTGGAAGTAATTTCCATTTTTAGTTTAGCCGCAGCTTCATCCACCAAATCAATAGCTTTGTCGGGTAGGAAGCGATCGCTAATATATCTGGCAGACAGAGTAGCTGCCGCAACTAACGCACTATCAGAAATCTTCACGCCGTGGTGTAACTCGTAGCGCTCTTTCAAACCGCGCAGAATTGAGATGGTATCTTCCACACTGGGCTGATCGACATACACCTGCTGAAAACGACGTTCCAAAGCCGCATCTTTTTCAATGTACTTGCGGTATTCATCTAGCGTGGTGGCACCAATACAGCGCAGTTCGCCGCGAGCGAGCATCGGCTTGAGCAAGTTGCTAGCATCCATCGATCCTTGCGTTGCACCCGCACCAACTACAGTGTGAATTTCGTCAATAAACAAGACGATTTGTCCCTGTGCTTCTTGGATTTCTTTTAAGACAGCTTTCAGGCGTTCTTCAAATTCTCCCCGGTATTTGGCTCCGGCAATTAACGCACCCATGTCTAAAGCTATTAGTTTGCGATGCCTACGGCCGGCTACGCCAACGCGCAATGATTCCGGGACATCACCACTGACAATGCGCTGCGCTAATCCTTCTACAATTGCTGTTTTACCGACACCGGGTTCACCAATCAGCACGGGGTTATTTTTAGTCCGACGAGAAAGGATTTGAATCGTGCGGCGAATTTCTTCATCTCGTCCAATCACTGGGTCGAGTATGCCCTCATGTGCCAATTGGGTTAAATCGCGTCCGTATTTTTCTAGCGCTTCATATTTAACTTCCGGGTTTTGATCTGTCACTTTTTGACTCCCTCGAATCTGTTGAATGATGTTGCGGAGTTTTTTTTCATCCAGTCCAAATTCTTGAAACAACTTTTTACCAAAGCGATCGTCTTTGGCAAAGGCAAGTATTAAATGTTCAATAGAAATATATTCATCACCAAACTCTTTGCGGTATTGTTCGGCGCGATCGAGCAGCGTCTCTAAACTGTGTCCGATGTATACCGAACCACTGCTAGCCCCCGATACTTTGGGCTGACGGTTGATGAAGTCGATAGTGCGCTCGTGTAGTTTTTGAACATTTACCCCGGCTTTGTTGAAAATAGAACTGGCGAGTCCTTCCTGTTCCAGTAGCGCTAGCATCAAATGTTCGCTCTCAATCTGCTGATGCTGAAACTGCTTGGCAATTTCGGGAGTACGAACAAGGGCTTCCCAGGCTTTTTCGGTAAATTGCTCGGGATTGGTTGGTTGCATAATCGTGCTCCTTAGCTGAAAAATAAATTATTTTGTTAACGCTCTTAATTACGAATTTGTAATTCAGCACGGTAGGCACGCAGTTGCGCCTTGAGTTGGGCAATTTCAGTTACCATATCTAGCACCATTGCTGCTCCGACCCAATTCAAGTTCAGATCGCGGTGCAACCTTTGAATCTGCACAACGCGAAACATATCCTGTCGGCGCAGCATGATTCCTACAGGTTCAATTAATCCCAGGCGGGCAAATCGTTCTAGCAATAAAACCGAGGTTTGGGTGAGGTAGGCGGCTTGCTCGAAACTATAGAGGCGATCGCCTGTTTCTGACCACACCACACTAGACAAACTCAGGTTAGAACTCATAACCGCACCTCCGTTAAGCCTTGACGGGAATTAAAACTACTGACTTGTCGCAATTTTTCATAGCACTCTCTTTCTTGGGGACTCAAATCTTTGGGTGTCACAATTTTTAACCGCACAATCAAAGCAGTACGATTGCCTTTTGGATCGCGCCAGCCCTTGCCACGTAGCCGCAGTGCTTGGCCGGAATCCACACCGGATGGAATCGTCATCGTTACCTTGCCATCGGGCGTAGGAACATCTATTTGTGCGCCAAGCACTGCTTCTTCTGGACTGACAGGTAGTTCACAAGCAAGATTGTCGCCCTCAAATTTGAAGAAAGGATGGGGCAATAATTCAATTGTCAGATACAAATCAGCGCGTTGTTGACTAAAAGGACTCATCTGTCCTTTGCCTTTGACTCGAATGCGGCTTCCCGATTTTACTCCCGGTGGAATGCGAACAGTGATAGTTTCTCCATCAATTTGTAGCCGCTTCTGTGTACCGTGAAACGCTTCAGAAAAAGTGAGAGCGATCGCCGCTTCTGTATCCTGTGCGGGAACATCAGTATCTGAGACATCGGCACTAGACAGGTAAATCTTTCCCTGACTACTGCCCAAAACATTCTGTACCAGTTGTTTGAGGTTTTTGAGAACAGATACCCGACGTTTTTGCACCTCCGTACCAGAGTTGAGCAAATGCCAGAATACTTGGTCGCATTCATCAATAATAATGACATCATTCGCCCAGTCGTTCGGGTTAAATCGCGCCTGACTTTCCTGATGCAGCGAATCCACACACACCCCGTATCCCAACAATGTGCCTGTTTCATTCGTGCGAACTTCGGTAACATAGTTAACACCAAACCGATTACACAACGCCTCACCCAATTGAATACGATGGGTGATTATTAATACCCATCTCTCTTGGTCATGTGCTTTCGCTACCTCAGTTGCAAGCCATTCAGTTTTACCAGTGCCTTTGGGAGCTTTGAGACAATCAGTTTTTCGCCTTCGGGACGAGCAACTGACTCAGGAATCTTTGGTTGAGAGCGATCGCTGGAGGATAAGTCAACAAGGTAAACAGCTTGATTTCCCACAACTCCAGTGTAACGGCTGTGTTATGGAGTGCATCAAATGCAGGTTGACCGTGAGCAACAATAAAATCATCAACCCCTTTCTCTGCACCTAACGGTAAATCAATCACCCGCAGCGGACAGCCTTCATTTCCCAGCAGCCGTCCCATGCGGCTGATAGCGGTTCTGACTAGTTGAACTGTCTCAGGTTTGTTGTCCTGGTCAAAGCAGATGTTAACCTGTCTCCCCTCTGTTGCAAAGTGTTTGAGGTCGGGGATGAGGTATGGTTTACCATTCGCTGTACCATACTCATCTTGCGGTGTGCGGTATCCAGCGTTAACACTGGGGATAGCGATCGCTGCATAACCAGCAGTCAATAATGCCCCCGCTTTCTTGACTCCTTCGACGATTGTCACTGGAACATTATGCCACCAAACCCAGTGCCAGAAACCACCGGGATGCTGTAAATCTTCTTCAGTAATAGGAATGCCGCAACGTAGGGAGACTTTCACCCAAATGCGATTCGATACTAAGAGGAAGAAAGCGCGTGTCTCTTCTCTGTATGGGTGTTCATACTTGATAAACTTGTGGATCTTTTGGCGGTCACGTCGGGGATGGTCGGGTTTGAAGCAGCCCCACATCATCTGTGCGTAGTTGTTGAGCGGGTCAACACCACTGCACACCAGCCGCCTAACTCAATGTGCTGGTATTTCTTTAAATCTCTGTCTCTGAGTCGTCCATCGTTGCGGCGCGAGATTTTGGGACTGTAGAGCAGATATTCGTAAGGTGTTGTGCCGTAGAGCGAACGCACATTCAGATGGAAGATTTCTTCGTCAACGCAACTGTTGAGCCATTCAGTTAAATGCTGGTTTTCTAAACTAATTGTAGTCATGTTTCCTCTAGAAATAGACGCATGGAAATGAAGCGGCATTGCACCCATGCCGCCGGTTCAACTTTTTGTGAGAGCTTGTGCTGGCTATGAAGTAGTCACCAAAGCTATAGCGTTATCTGCTTTTGCCTACGTGCGGTCTAAATGTCAGATTAATCCGAGTGCTAACCACTTTGTTGGTCTTGGGAACTTGGTGGAATGGCACTAAGAAAAGCTATAAGCTATATGCGGCAGGGTTTTCAACTTTTAATCAATGATAGTGAGTGGGTAAGTCGAGCGATCGCTCTCGGATGAGACAGAGCTTCATGGATGGGGCGATGATACACGGGCTGTCCAAAAAATTTTTAGGTAGGAAAAGCGAAGCTCGTTCATGAAATACTTTCTTTGAGACGAGCAAGCCAATACCATAATTACTACTGTGACACTGTAGAGAACCAAAAAGAATATCCTCAACCCAGTAGTCAAAAGCCTGAATGTGGATTCCCAATTGCCAAAATTGGTGTGATATTCAGTTTAGTAACGGGAGCTGCTGTTGCCTTGTGCATAGATGTTCTGAACACTCATGATATTAAATTAGCTAGAAAACTGTACAGTTTTCTCAAACCTAATGATGTGCTTGTAGGGGATAGAGCTTTTTGTGCTTACGCCGATATGTTTACTATTAAAAAGTTTAATTGTGATGCCGTGTTTCGTAAACATCAATCTCGCACAACAACTATGCGAAAAGGTAAAGTTGTTGGAGATTGCGACAAATTAGTTACTTGGTATAAGCCGAAAACTTGCCCAAAAGGATTGGATAAAGATGAATTTAATGCTTTACCTCCTTACATAACTGTGCGAGAGATTTACTATTATATTGTTATTTCTGGTTTTCGGACTCAACAAGTTAGCTTAATTACCACTCTTTTAGATGAAGCAACTTATCCTACTCTAGCAATTGTTGGGCTTTACGGCCAACGCTGGGATGTTGAACTAGATTTAAGACATCTCAAAACTACCTTGGGTATGGATATTCTGCGATGTAAAACACCCTCGATGATCCGCAAAGAAATTTACGTTTTTTTACTCGCTTATAATCTACTTCGTAGCTTAATGTGGTCGGCTGGAACTATTTACAGTACTCCTCCAAATCGACTATCGCTGCAAGGTACTCGCCATCATTTAATTAACTTTATTCCCAAATTATTAGCTGCTTCTGATCAAAAACGTCTCCAAATTTATCGCAATGAGACTTAAAGTTATTGCTCATAAGGGGGTTCCAGAACGCCCAGGTCGTAGTGAACCACGAGTTCGTAAACGTCGCCCCAAAATTTATCCCTTGATGACCAAACCCCGGAATGAATTACGTAAACAATTGCAAACTGCTTAATTGATAAGCATTTCCGCTCTTCTTAGTCCCATTCGGAACTTGGTGAAGGTGAGTTGATTGGCAGCCTGGATGCATCACGAGCAAGCTGCCGTGTTCCAGCCAGAAATCCGTTGGTTTGCCATTTCTCGGTTTGATTTGGAATTTGCGACATGACCCCAGGCTGACTGATGCAATCGCTGGTTCATATCCCATAGATTTTTCATTGTCTGCGTGCCAGCCGATTGAATCCATACCTGTCCGGTACTGATTACCAATGACGATACGGAATTTGTAACCAGTCAATGCAGTGATCTGATCGCCTACGGCGGGGCGCAGCCTAGGGTGTTGACTTTGGGTATTTTGAGGTGATATTTGTTCATACATAATACATGTCTCAAAATATCCCCAAAAAATTGGTGGTTAATGAAAGAATAAAAAAGTTCGTCCAGCCGATTAGTTCGTCTGTTTAAACAAGGTCGAGAGAATTGGAAAGAAACAGCACTTGAAAGACTTTCAATTGTTAAGAGCGCTAGAAATAAAAATTAGAGATTTATCGCTTTCACGGGAAAATTGGAAAAAGCGTGCCATGAAAGCAGAAAAAGAATTACGTATCCTTCACACCAACTCAGTTGATGTAAAAAAAAGGAGAAGAAGCTGCCGAAAAAATAGAGGAACTAACAGCTAGCGGGCATCATTACAGCATTCAAATAATAAAAAAAGCAGTACAACAAACAGTTGATTCTGGAAGTAGTTTACGAGGAGTTGAGAAAAATCTGAAGTTGGACGCATCAGAGTCTGAAATTTCTACTCCGAATTTTAGTAGTGTAAGGAATTGGTTAGGGCGAATTGGGTTGTACGAGCTTCAAACAATAAAAGAATATCGGACTTATTGGGTTTTTATTATTGACCTAACAGTAGAACTAGGAAAACAAAAATACTTGGTGATTTTAGGAGTTTCTCAACAATACCTGAAATCAACCATTTTTCCGGAAAAACGAGGACTAAAACACCATGATGTTCAACTCTTAGCCCTGGAAATTATGGACTCTACCAGAGGAGAACTTATCGAAAAAAAGCTCTGTGAACTGACCGATATGGTTGGTTGTCCAGTACAAATAATAGCAGATCATGGCAGTGATATCGCAAAAGGAATTAAACTAGAAAATGTTCGCTATCTTGACCTTTTGGCTTGGTCATCTCAAGTTTTTGGTCAGTCCACACTCTCAAAAAGAAAAACTGTATTTTCGACCTCAATCGACGACACAGTAATTGTATGAAGTTTTTTTAGCAATTTCCCTACAAAGTCAACACCCTACCTTGACGCACTAAGATTTAATGTTTATGGCACCACACTCGACACCCTACCCCCAACACCCTGTACTGGCGAGGTTTCACATGAGTCTTAGTGCCATTTCGTTATAAAGATAAGACTTCAAACAAAGTGCAAATTTTCACCACAGAACGAGGGTGGTTATGCCAAGCCTGGGGAAGAATAGCTTGAGCAGTTACAGCATCTGACCATTTGAACAATCCATATTGATTGACCTTTTGAGCTAGCGGCTTTAAAGCTTTTATCCAAGGTCGGTGGTTCCACAAAGGTGATTTACTTTCAATATCTAATAAATCATATCCGAGTAGCTTTAATCTCGGATGATTTTCCGGAATATTATGTTTACTGGCATCTGTAAACAATAAATGGTATTGCTTACTTGATAGCGGGCTTGGTAGCCAATCGAGCAAGTTCCAAACTTCCTCTAGCGAATCTAAACGGAAGTTACGTGAATAATTAACGTGTGGATTGCACCAGGGATCGATACTCCGAATTTGATGAGAAGCAGGTAAGCTCAGGTACTTTGCATACTTTCTATATTCGTAATCATTGACAAACTTAATTACTCTCGTACTTAACCACATTGTTCATACTTTAAACAGTTTTTTATATACACCAAGAATTTGATTGTTAGTTATTCCTCTTTTATAGCTGAGAGAACTTAATCTCTAAAAGTTTTTCAGAGATTTAACGCGAACCAACCAAATTCAGATGTCCAAGCGAAATTTGCCAAAATACTAATTTTTTTTAATTCAAAATCATTACTGAATCTGAACCATTAGTGGCAAGCTTTCCAAATATTTAAAAAGCTTTATCTGACAAAAGATTTAGTAGGAAAATTAGTAGATTTGCTCTCCATTACACATCAACTTACTACCTAACAGCAAGCTAGTCAACTCTTCTTGCAAAACATCCTACTTTTCCTACATTTCCCAATTTGAAATATTGCAAAATGAGGATCTTGAATGACAAATACATAAGAGTGGCAGGTACGTCATCGCTACTCATTCCACTTCATCAACACCCTATCCACAACCGCAATCCCCCACTGCGGATATTTCACCAGCAACTTCTTGATCACAATTTGCAAAGCAGGATCGTCACTCCAACACTCTTGCAAAAAGTCGAACCCCGGATTCTGCCCCGAATTCGCAGCAATGCGTGAGTTTCTGCATACGTTGTGGTCGCTCCAGGAGCAGAATGTCTGCGGGGAAATCTTAGTTAATTGCTATATTCTGCAACATTTTTTCAAGAATAATACAGCCGATAACAGGTTACTATACAGCAGTTACTCAAAAACAGGTAAAGCAAGATTATGGCAACAATTATAGGTACTGATGGAGATGATATTTTAGTAGGAACTGCTGGGGATGACAGAATTATCGCTAGTGCAGGGGATGATACGATTACTGGTGGAGATGGTAGGGATATCATTGACTACAGTAACTTAGAACAAAGTGTAACACTTCAACCAGTGGTGATTCAGAAAGGCGTAATTGGAACTGATACGTTTAGAGATTTCTTTGAAACTGTTATTGGCGCTAGAGGGCAGATTAATATTATTGATGCAACTACTGACAGTACAAATGTATCAATAATAGCTGATTTATCCAAAGAAAGACTAGAAATTAGAGTTGTCGGTTCGCCACCAATAATAGTCAATGTGAAAAATTTTGTGAATGTAATTGGTACAAATCAAAAGGACACTATTACTGGTAATGCTGCTGATAATGAATTATCTGGTAGCGGCGGCAATGACATTATTAGAGGTAGTGCAGGCAACGATACCTTAAATGGTGGAGATGGTACTGATACGGCTGATTACAGCAAAATAGGTGTAAGCTCTACCATCTTCATTGATGGAACTCTTCAAAAAGGTGGTGGACTAGGTAGAGATTTACTTGGTAATTTTGAAAATCTTGTTGTTGATGCTAGGGTTGCAAATAACACTATCGATGCCTCAATTGCTCCTTCAGCACCCTTTTTAGTTGGAGATGCATCAGTTAACGTTAACCTTGAAAGTCAAAGTTTCGTAATTAATAATGTTCCTAACATAGGCACAGTTGAATTCACATTTATAAACTTTGATAATGTTAAAGGTACAAATCAAAGTGACACCATTGTTGGAGATAGGCAAAATAATGTATTATTCGGCAATGGCGGAAACGATACACTTTCTGGTAAGAGCGGGAACGATACACTCGCTGGTGGGTTAGGTGCAGATACTCTCACTGGGGGACTAGGTGCAGATAAATTTGTTTTTACCAACGTATTAGAAGGTGTTGATATTATCAAAGACTTCAAGGCTGTTGAAGGTGATAAACTCCAAGTTTCTCAAGCAGGGTTTGGTGCTACTGACCTTAGTGACTTCAGTTATGATCCCCTAAATGGTTCTTTATTCTTCCAAGAATCGAGATTCGCTATTCTGGAAAATAAGCCTATTGGTTTTCAAACTAATTTAGATATTCAACTGGTTTAAGCTCAGGGATTGGATAAGTTCAACCAAATAGTGGGACTTAGAGGTTGTTTGAAAAGTGTCAGATTGAGCCTTAAATGCAACTTACAGAAGCGAACACGAATTCTAGAACACCCATTATCTCATTCAACTTCTAGGATAGCCAGAGTAGTCAAACATACGTTAGATGACTTTTCAAACAACCTCTTAGAGTCTTCTTTGCTCCAATTCTCCAATTACTGGTATAGTGCTACTCGCCAACAATTCAAATGACAGAAGGTCACAAAGATAATATTTGCTTCCTCATTATGGTAACTCTGGAATACTTGCAGCAGACCTCTTGGGCAACCTTGTTGGTGGCTGCTGCTCTGATCTTGATTCACTGAGGTAGGGGTTATTTTCAAGTACGATTAGCGATCGCAAAGACATTGGATGATTTGTATGGCTAAACCAGCAGGCAAAAAAGTTACCTTGCGGATGGAAGGGAAATTTGAGGAAATTACCCGCCTCACCAATACTTTCTGCTCTCAACATCTCAACGACGAATATGCCGATATGATCTAAAAACTGCTGTAAGAATTTGTGAGAAAATGAATCACAATAGCGCTACTTGCTTGATGCTAAGAACGCACTAGCGCCTTTTACTAAAACACATAGATACAATCTCATCTACTTTCATGAGGTATGGTAGGTTTCTAATGTCGAAAAACGTTTTTACAATTTTTAACCACGGTACAGACTTTCATCGAGATGCCAATCCTAATGAATTAATTAACCAGTTGAGCATGGCAATGGATGGAAAAGAAGCGCGAATTGTCCAGACTGGTGAGCGTACCAAAGAAAATCCCATACCCTTTGCCCTAGAGTCAGAAAACCCGACTTACCTGATCTGCGAAGGGCCAGGTTCTGAAGAAGTCTCCGCAGAAGACTCTAAAAGCGGAGTACACCATGCTTATCCCGGTAAATTCAACTCTATTTTCGGTACAGAAAAAGGCAAAGGACAATCTCAAAACCCTGGACTTACACTCAAAGGAACCAGACAATATTGGTTTTTGGGAGAAAGGCAAGCTGACGAATTTCAATTATCCTTCATGGGCAACACTCCCGAAGTTTGGAAACTAACGGGTTTAGCTTTGGGTAACGGTTGGGACTCTTAATGGGAACGAGTGCTGCAATATGCCAGTAGTTGAGTTTGCTCCTTCTGCCAAGCTTTCACTGTGGAAGCTTGTCCAGGAAATGCGATCGCTAAACACACAAACTTCAACATAAATCTTGTGTTATAGTCCGTAAAAGCCCGTACCTGACAACGAAGCTGATTGACTCTGTTCTACTTGATTAAAAGATGTAAAGCACGACGAACATATACTTGCCAAGGCTCAGTCTGAGGTTGAAAAATTTGTGCATAAAGCATAATTCCGCTCATCGTATCAAAAACTAAACTAGGATCTAAATCTGCGTGAACTTCTTTTCTCACTTTTGCTCGTTCAATTACAACAGCAAAAGCTTGCCGTCGAGGTTGCAGATATTTTGTCCAATAAATTTGAGCAAATTGAGGGCTAGTTGAGGCATTACTGATAATCATGGCAACAGTCTGCCGTCCCAAAGGACTAAGCGTAATTTGCGCGGCATTCTCAATCAGAGCATCAATATCATCCCAAAGACTACCAGTGTCAGGGATAATAACTTCTTCTCTAAAACTTTCTATTGCCGATGCAATCAGTTCTTCTTTACCTTTGTAGCGTCGGTAAATAGTGGGTTTACTAACTCCTGCACGGACTGCAATTGCATCAATACTTGTACGTTCATATCCAACTTCTGATAGTAGTTCCAAGCTTGCTTGCAGAATGGCTTGATGAGATTGAAGGTTACGAGGTCGTCCTGGCAGATTTTTCGCGAGTTTATTCATGCAATTATCATCTCAAGGCATCGGTATTTAGACAACTTGCAAACAGTTATTGAGTTGACTTCTCTGATATTTTACGATACCGTATCGTAAATATAACTTCTATTCACTCAAAAGTCAGAAAAAACATGACTAGCTTTTCAACCGGGCGCTCACTCCCATTACCCCCTGGTGGCTTTGGCTTGCCGCTCATTGGCGAATCCATTAGTTATTTGCAAGAGCCAGCACGTTTTATTCACCAGCGACAAAAGCAATATGGAGCAGTCTTCAAAACCCATCTATTTGGTCGCCCAACGATTGTCTTAATTGGGGGAGATGCCACACGTTTTCTATTCACTAATGAAAGTCAGCGATTTGAGATGACTAATACTACAAGTTTTGAGGTGCTACTAGGAGCCAACTCAATTGGAGTCAAGACAGGTACTGCTCACCAAAAACTTCGTAAACACTTGTTCAAGTCCTTTGAGCCAAGAGCGTTAGCTGATTATGCCAAAACAATGGAACAGTTGACCCATCGTTATCTGCATAAATGGGAAGAGATGAAAACTTTGACTTGGTATCCTGAACTGAAAAAATACACACTTGATATTGCCTGTAGGTTGTTTATAGGTGTTGATAATGCCGCAAATGAGAACTTAGAGAAAGTTTATGAGGCTTGGAGTAATGGACTATTATCTATTCCGATTCGATTTCCTCTAAGCAAGTTTGCCCGCGCAGTTCGTGCGCGAGAGCAGCTTCTTGTGCAATTTGATCAGTTAATTGTTCAACGTCAAAAACAGCCTATTGCCCATCAAGACGTTTTAGGAATTCTATTACAAGCACAAGATGAGGAAGGGAATCGTCTGAGTATTGAGGATGTCAAAGATAACGTGTTAGCAATGCTTGTTGCTGGACACGAAACTTTAACCTCAGCACTAACTTCCTTATGTTTATTGTTAGCTCAACATCCACAAGTGTGGCAAACAGCACGTTTGGAACAAGCGAAAATTGGACACGCACAACTGCTGACACCAGAATGTCTTAAGCAAATGACCTATCTAGAGCTTGTGCTAAAAGAAGTTTTACGGATGCTGCCTCCAGTCGTTCGTAGCGGTTCGCGCAAAGTACTTAAAGAAAGTGAGTTTGCTGGATACCGTATCCCCCAAGGCTGGGACGTGTTTTACCAAATTCAGGAAACTCATCAAGACGAGAATGTTTACCCTCAATCTCAACAATTTGATCCACAACGTTTTACATCTAAATCCACCCAGGACAAACAGAAGGTCGGAAGCTATATTCCTTTTGGTGGTGGGATTCGAGAATGCTTAGGTAAAGAGTTTGCTCGGCTAGAAATGAAACTGTTTGCCGTACTATTAATTCGTGACTATGAATGGGAAATACTTCCTGGACAAAATTTAGAACGCTTAGTACTACCATTTTCTCGTCCGAGGGATGGTTTGAAAGTAAAGTTTTGGAGGCGCGAAGGCTAACAGTGTGAAATCGTATTGCTAAAGTAGATATTCATCACTTGAAAAAAATTCATTTTGAGCCACAGGCGCAGCGGAACTTTCACCCTCATGAACTGTTTTTGTTTCTACACCCCGAACCGAGTTTTCAGCCTCCAATATTCGCACAGTGTTTCGTAGAAAAGTGAGTTAACTTGACAATTATGAGTAACCCCCTTTCCTATCCCGAAGACCCAGGCTTTCATTCATCTATTCAGGAGAATCTAAAACAGCTTTCTGCTCAGTTGGGATCTCCTTTGGACGAATTATCAGTCATGGAAATATACCAAAATGCGTGCGATCTACTGAGCCACATTTCTCCATCACCTCTTACTCTTACCCGCATTGCAGGAACATTACTGGTTTACCGAGTCAAGGATACAGAACTGGAAGAATCTCAATGGTTCAACAACCAAGTGAAACAATGTCTGGACGAAGAAGAAGTTGAGGAGTTGATCGAATCTATACATCGCACGGATACTTTGTAATCGCTGAAAAAGTGGGAGTCTCGCGCACATCGGATACCGTCGCATCATCTCTTGCAATTCCACTGCCTCTCCTTGGGGCGTGTACACAGCTTCCCCAGACAGTGCAATCACAATCCTTTGCCGCCTCGTTCGTCATCGAAGGTGCGAAAGCGTTTGGAGAGTTTTCGATCCAGGAAATCGTTCATGGTGTTTTTACGACATCGCGTATCCATTCCATAATAAGGCCAATACCTGGAATAAAATGCTGCTTGCAATCGCATCCTTCACCCGTGTAATGTCTATCACAAGCGTGCGACTCGTTCAGTATTCCTCGACCATTCCTAAACCTGACTTTTCACGGTAAGGCCTCAAACCTCGAAAAAGCCTGGCTTTTTCCACAGGCTAATTCTCAATAGCTTTGAGTTAATGAAAAGAGCTAACAGAAAAATCAGGGCTTAGGAAATCTTTAAAATGAGCTTTTCTATATGCCGTGAAAAGTCAGATATCTTCTTTTGACGAAGGTATTGCGCTAAATAAACTAGCCCATTTAGTGATATTTATACTGTTCCCGGATTTGTAAATACGGCTCCAGAAATTACTCTCACCGGTAGCGCCAGAAATGGTTCATCCCAAGGCTTTAGTTTTCCTTCAACCCTGACAGCAGGTAACGGTAGGATTGGCCCCAATTTCAAATTTGACGTAGTTACCCAAGCTGTTCCCGAACCCGCCTCCCTGATTGGTATCTTAGGCTTAGGTGCTTTCGGTATCACGTCTCTTCGTAAACGTAAGCAACTAGTTACAGAATAAACGAACGGACAGTAAATAGGACTTTATGTGCTTCTTTGCCTCTCCCTTGCGCGTGCGCTGGGAGAGGCGCTTCGCGCTCTTGGGTGTAAGTAGTTCGATGGAGTCGGGTCTTACTACCAAATTGAGACAATTTAGTTCAAAGAGTAAGGAGTGGGGTTGGCAGGGTAGGGTTCAAATTGTTTGATTTATGCAAGATATCTAATCACTGACGACGTTTAGTGTGACGTTCATAATCCTCAAAACGAATCTTAGCGATCATACTTCGAGAAAAAGTTTTGGCAACAATACCCTCGCCTCGACCACCAGCACCCTCATCTAGAGCTAATGAGGTTTTTGGCAACATCTGGTTTAGAATTTTATCTGAGCTAAAATTCTTTTACTTTGGTTCCACTCTCAGATAAAACTGTGTACCCACAAACTGAGTAGCTCTGTTTGTTGGATCTACGTTTTCTATTACCTCCGTTATACCTACAGCAATCAAACCTTTACCAAAAATTTCGCTTGTTGCTGCGTCAAGTTGTTTTTGTGTTGTACCCGTTTGACTCAAATCGATTGACGAAACTTGAGAAATCTTCGGCTTATTCAAAACCAACTTATCTGTCGAAAAGCAAGGAGTTGTGATGCAACGAATGCCATTGTCTTTTATGGCCACAAAAGTACCTTTTGCTGGGGCATTTGTCGCGGCATAGAAGTCTTCTTTGACTCTCAAATTTCCAAACTCACCGAAGAGAGGAAATGTTACTGGAACGATGTTACCTCTAAGAATCACACGGCTACCATCATCATTTTGAATTTTTACCAGTTGGTAAGGTGGGACTTTCAGAGAACTCCAATCAATTGCAGACACATAACATTCGGAGCGAAAAACACCATCTAAGCAAGGAGTAGCTTTCAAGTTGACAAGCTTTATAAGATGCTAGCAATAATCCTAGCTTTAAAAAACAAGGAGTTTATTTTTATGTTTCTAAACTATCACTAACTATCTCAAACCCTTATAACTACGTTTTTGCAAAAATATCAAAGTTTTGTCTCAAAGCTTTGAACACTCTGGCTTTGGAGTTTTTGGACAAGTCTAATTCAATCTTGATTTAATAGCAAAGATAAAGTTGTTAACAACTCTGATAATGTAAAGGGTTTCGGTAAAAAAGCTTTGACACCAGCGCTAGTAGCCTCAGCTATTTTTTCATTGGTAGCTAGGCCACTCATAGCAATAATTTTGAGATGTGGATTAATTTTTTGTAAAGTGCAAATAGTTATGATGCCATCCATATCAGGCATCATTAAATCTATTAACGCCGCACTAATTCTATTTTTATGTTCGACATATACTGAGATTGCCTCAACACCATTATTAGCACTTAACATTTGATAGTTATAATTTAAAAGCGATGTTTGAATAATTTGTTGAAGTGAGAGTTCATCGTCTACAACTAAAACAACCTCTCCATTACCTTTAAGTAGTTCATAGTCCTCTGTTAATGGTTGTTGCTGTTGTGTATCTGTGAATGCTGGGAAATATATTTGAAATCTGCTACCTTGGCCCACTGAGCTTTCAACATTTATGAATCCGCCATAAGTTTTAACAATTCCCATGACTGTTGACAGTCCCAAACCTGTGCCTTTACCAATTTCTTTAGTTGTAAAAAATGGCTCAAAAATTCGTTCTAATACTTCGGGGGCAATTCCAATACCAGTATCGACAACGGAAACCATAACATAATAACCAACTTTTGCCTCAAAATACTTTTGAGCAAAGAATTCGTCAATAAACTGATTGGCAGCAGAAATTTTCAAAGAACCGCCATAAGGCATAGCATCACGAGCGTTAATGCACAAATTCATCAATACTTGTTGTAATTGGGTGGGGTCTGCATAGACAGACCATAAATCTAGAGGTAATTCAATAGTAAATTCAATTGACTTAGGAAATGTTTGTTGGATAATGTACTGAATTTCAGCAACTATGTGCTTGAGGTGGAAAATGATGTGCTTGCTCGATACACCTTTAGCAAAAGATAATACTTGTTTAATTAAATCAGCCCCACGCTGAACATTGGTATATAACATCTTGAGCAATGGCTGAGTTTGCGGATCGGAAAATTTCTTCTCTAACAATTCTAAGGACATTAATATGGGTGAGAGAAGATTGTTTAGGTCATGAGCGATTCCACTAGCTAATGTTCCAATACTTTCCAATCGTTGAGCGCGGAGAAATTGTTGCTCTAGCTGTTTTTTCTCCGTAATATCGGTGTTAACTATGAGGATAGATTGGGTTTGTCCAAATTGATTTTGTACCAGTGTCCAGCGACTAGCAACAATAATTTCTTTGCCCGTTTTGGTAATTTGCTCTAACTCCCCTTGCCAAAAACCATGTTCGATAGTAGCGGCAAGACCTAGATCGAGTTGGGATAACCTTTCTCTATAAAATATTTCATCGGCTTTTTTCCCAAAATTTTCATCTGCTGTCCAACCATACAAATTCTCAGCCCCTTGATTCCAAAAAAGAATATGCTTTTTCAAATCACAGACAAAAATGGCATCGGTAGAAACATCAATTAAGGCAGCCTGTTCGTGAATCTTTTCTTGTGCTTGTTTGCGTTCTGTAATATCTCTTGCTGCCGAGACTCGTACACTTCGTCCTTGATAAATGCTTTGCTTACCCACCACCTCTAATGAAATCAACGAGCCATCTTTTTTTATGCCAGTTATTTCATAAGGCAATTCATATTCATTCTCAATGTGATGCACAAAAGTTGCTAGCGATTCGGGCGTAAGAAAATCGACTGCTGATTTGCCAATCACTTCCTCTAAAGTATAACCAAGCATTCTAGCAAATCCAGGATTGGCATCAATAATTTTCCCCTGTTCCTGAATAACAATGCCTTCAAACATGGCATCCACCAAAGTCTGAAATCGCATTTCACTTTCTTCTAATGCCTGTTGTGCTTGTTGGCGTTGTGCAATTTCTAGACGCAGAGATTGGTTAAGATCAGTTAACTCCTGAGTTCTTGCCGCCACTCTAGCTTCCAGTTCCTCCGTCAGCAAACGCAATGCCTCTTGAGCCTGCTTGCGTTCAGTAGTGTCTCTACCAGTATTGATGACTGCCCCAATTTCTCCATCATTTCCCCAGATAGGGGCAACTACGTATTCGTAGTACCTGATACCATTCACTGTTGGGAAACTCATTTCACTTCTAAGAGATTTTCCCATCTGAAATACCCATTTGCGTTGAGCATCATATACTTCCATGATGTCAACCGGAAATCCTAACTCTTGCCAAGTTTTACCTAGCAATTGATCTTGTTGTAATCCTAAAGCTGCTAGTGCTGCTGGACTGGCATAAAGATAGCGTTGCTGGCGATCGCTAATATATATATGATCTGTGGAAGCTGCCAAAACTTTATTTATTAGTTCTATCTGTTCTGAAGAAATAGAGTTTTCTTCACTTTCCATAAGTATTCCCAAAAGTGCTGCTCGCAAAAATTGTTTTTGAGCAATTTAACCTAACCCAAATAATACCAGTTAGTTATCTTTTGGGCTGAATTAGTTGGGCAGCTTTTAAAACTAATTGTGTTCCATACAAACTTTGCATAGTGATGAGACAGCTGATGCCTCTTTAGAGGCGCGTCGCTTCAGACTATCGAGGGTGTGGAAGAAAAGGAGGACGAGTTACCTGTGGCAATAGACTGCACGATGCGACGAAGAATTGCTGGACACATTATAGCCATTGCCTCACTTTGATAAAAATTCCGGCGTTGCATAAATGCAGGATGATTGACGGGTGGTGCGATTCGTTCTTGCTCATACCCCTCTAGTCTCTAGAGGGGTATGAGCAAGGTATATTTTGAAAGCCACTTTCAAAATGTATAACTGTTCTTTCGATATAGGTGAGCTAAGTATGCTAGAAAAGCAAACCCTACCCTTGAAGAGACAAGTGACTCCCTATCTGCCCACAGTGAATAGACTCGGAATTCTATAGGCTGAAGCTCTCACAGGTGTAGGTATTTAACAAATGTGACTGAAATAGGGTTTTTCCGTTGGTTGAGAACTCAAATGTTAATTTCTGATTTCCCACCCAAGAACGAAATTTCGTTATTTGAACCACGTTTAGAACTCTGTTTGAGTGTGCCCACTCATGCACAAATAAAAAACCTACACCTGTCAGGAAGAAATAGCCCCTTAGGGGAAACAAGGTGCGTTTCCCCTAGCTTTGACAGCGGCACTTTCTCCATGCCGCACCTTTGTCGTGCATCAAAACTAGGAGGAAACATGAATGTAATTGATATAAATAAGACTAATTTTCAAGCTCGGCATCTCCAAGAATGGCTTGATAGTGGAGTTGACCAGGAAATCTTTCACCTCAACGTGAAGTCACTTGAAGGAACAACACCTTACGAGTATTTACTTTACAGTCCAAACATCTCACGCCGCAATGATGGACGGTTACGGGATGTGGATTTAAAGAAATATCGCCACATTGAGTATGGGGGTTGGTGATGTAGTGGCATTGACCCCCTCAACGACTACATTGATATGGGCTGGGGCTGTTTTAAGGGCGACAACCCTAGACGTGACTACAATAAAATTTATAAGTTTATCAAGTACGAACATCCTTACAAAGAACCGATACGGGCTTTTTTTCTACGAGTCCCAAAACTGGAGTTTAGACTAAATAGCAGATCAGAAAAGAAAAATAGGGGGTGTGATTGAACACAAGCCCCTAATTAGCAGAAGCTGAGAGAAGAATCACCAACTCTCGCCTGCCAATATGAAAAGTGCCTTATTAGAAGAATTTCGTCAAGCCGCGTACAACTATTTAGGTAAAGCGCATGACGCAACTTTTGAACTGACGGATGCAATATTACTAACTCGTAACGCCTACAGTTTGGCAGATTTATCGCTATCACCAGTATTTAGACGTAAGTGGCCAAGCATCTACGTTAGCGAAGCGGGGCGCTCTTAGCGCACAGCGTTACAAGATAGCAGACCACAGCGACAGAAATTGATGCAGTTATATATCAAACAGATGCCAACCCAGGGTCGTCCGTTGTTAGCACGCGACCACACCGCCTGGTCGCGCCCGGATGCGGTAACTCTACAGGAAAGGACAATTGAACACAGTACTGTCACAATAGCAGGCAACAAACCAATTACCATAGGTCAGGGATATAGTACGATTGCTTGGATACTGGGAGATTCGGGCAGTTGGGCGTTACCGTTAAGACATGAGCGCATTACCAGTTGGGAAAACCCGATACAGAAAGAGGCTTGGCAGCTACAACAAGTGTGTGAAAATTTACCAACTAGACCTATTTCGGTTTGGGATAGTGAGTATGGGTGCGCTCCTTTTGTTTTGAAGACGAGTAACATTAAAGCAGACATTTTGGTACGTTTGCGTTCAAATCTTTGTTTATGGGGCGCACCACCGCCATATTCTGGCAAGGGACGACCCAGGAAGCATGGTGATAAATTTAAACTCAATGAACCCTCGACATGGAGTGAAGTCACTCAAAGTATAGAAGTAACCCATCCCAAGCTCGGACGAGTTAAGGTGAGCTTATGGTCTAATTTACACTTTCGTAAAACTGCTACACGTCCCATGTCCCTCATCAGGGTTGAGTGTCTGGACGAGCTTGGCAACTTGAGAGTATCAAAACCTTTGTGGTTGGCTTGGGTGGGAGAGGAAATTCCTCCACTTGAAGTTGTTTGGCAACTCTACCTGCGTCGTTTTACTGTTGACCACTGGTATCGGTTTTTGAAGCAACGCCTGCATTGGACACTACCTAAGCTGAGTACTCCTAAGCAATGTGAACGTTGGAGTGACCTCATGCCTCTAATGACTTGGGAATTGTGGCTGGCGCATGATATCGTTGCGGATAACCCTTTGCCTTGGCAGAAGTCCCAGGGTAATTTGACCCCTGGAAGAGTCGCCCAAGCTATGGGAGGAGTTTTTGCGGTGATTGGTACTCCACTTGAGTTTTGACAATATCCCAAATCGCCTGCCCTGAGACTGCCCAAAGGTCTTTACCATCTTTTTGTAAAACGCTACCTGTGATTCCTGGCAGAATTACGACCATATCTTGCATCGGGGTTTTATCAGCCACTTTTCGTCTCCTATCAGGTTAAGTACTAAAATATCAATGGAAAACACTACCACTGGACTAGTGGGAGGGTGGGAATACAACACTGACTTGTTTTATAGCATCACTATCGAACGAATGACTGCTCATTTTGTGATACTGCTGGAAAGCATTGTCGCCAATCCCCAAGAGCGGATTTCGCAATTACCAATCCTCACAGTATCTGAGCAACAGCAGTTATTAATTGAATGTAATGATACAGAGGTAGATTATGCCCAAGATAAATGTATTCATCAGTGGTAATTGAGGAGAAACCGATGTATCCGTAGTCTTGCTAACTTCACTATATATCAATGATTTAGATGCGTTCCCCCTGCCCTAATCCCCAGTCCCCAACAAATAAATCAACGCTTCTACTAGAATTTGATTTTGTTCATCTGTGCCAACAGTAATGCGTAATTTATCGTCTAGCCCAGGCTGCTTGAAGTAACGGATTAAAATTCCCTGTTCTTTCAGTTTTTGATAGAGATATTCCGCGTTTCTTTGTGGAGGCTGTACCAGCAAAAAGTTAGTTTGGGAATCCCAGATATGAAAACCTAATTTTTTTAAGTCTGTTGATAGCTGATTCCGCGATGCTCTAATCTTTGTCACACAAGCATTTTTATAAGCTTGATCGGTAATGGCAGCCGTGCCAATTGCACAAGCGATCGCATCAATGTTATAGCTATCCTTGACTTTAAACAATCCCTGCAACAGTTTAGGATTCGCCACTCCAAATCCCAATCGCAGTCCAGCCAACGAATAGCCCTTAGAAAGGGTACGAATTATGATGACATTTTCGTATTCCTTTACCAAAGCCAACGCATTCTCTTCGGTAAAATCTATGTATGCTTCGTCAATCACTAAAACTCCAGATAACTGGCTGGCTAATTGGCGCAACTCGTTAGTTGCTACCAGATGCCCCGATGGACTATTCGGCGACGCAATGAATGTGACAGCACCATTGACAGCAACCAGTTCTTCCAAAGGTAAACTGTAGTCTTCGCTGTAGGAAATTTCAATAATTTCCGCAGCCTGCATTTCTGCTAATGTACGATATAGCACATAAGTTGGCATCGGATAAACTACCTTCTTTCCAGGTTCTGCACAGGCTCGAATTACTACGCTCAACAATTCGTCACTGCCATTGCCTACAATAATCCAATCGCTAGGAACTCCTAAAACTTTACTTGCGGCTTCTCGAAATTCCCCGCCGAAAGGTTCTGGATATCGCCGCAACCACTCCCCCTCAATATTTTGTAGTACAGCTAGTGCCGCAGGAGAAGGAGGATAGGGGTTCTCGTTGCTGTTAAGTTTAATTATCTGTGTACCGCGTTGGGGCTGCTCACCGGGAACATAGCTAGCCATTGCATCAACATTGGAGCGAAAGTAATTAGTCATAGGGCATTGGTTGTGTATCTTAAGCAAATTTCAACCCACAATTTCTGACGATATCGTTTTTTGTCGTTTACAAAATACGGCTTTAGGATTTACATACTATACAGAGTTATGTTGTGAATCAACGTAAATACGTCATTTCAAGTGTTTATTAATTATTAATTGATGATAAATAAACCCACGTCGTCGGGGCAATTCATGAATTTGCCCCGACGGGAGAAGTATTTGAACGCTTATTTCCCCTCAAAAATGTTTAAATCTCGTTAGAAAATAGAACCAGGGGGCAGAAGAGCAAGAGAAGAGTAACAATGCCCAATGCCCCATGCCCTATGCCCCATGCCCAATGACAAATCATCACCGATATATTATTTTTTACAAACCCTATGGCGTTCTCAGCCAATTTACAAAAGATGCTCCCACGCATAGCACCCTGAAAGATTATATAGATGTACCTGATGTCTATCCTGTAGGACGCTTAGACTGGGATAGTGAAGGATTACTGCTGTTAACGAATGATGGACAATTGCAACATCGCCTTGCTCATCCGCGTTTTGGTCATAAACGTACTTACTGGGTACAGGTAGAGCGAATTCCAGATGAAAATGCGATCAAAAGGTTGCAGACAGGCGTAAAAATTCAAGATTACCGCACTCAACCAGCACAAGTTAGGCTCTTATCAAAAGAGCCAGAGCTACCTGAACGCACGCCACCAATTAGATTTCGCAAAAATGTACCGACAGCTTGGCTGGAAATGACTTTGACAGAGGGAAAAAACCGTCAAGTCCGTCGCATGACTGCGGCTGTTGGGTTTCCGACTTTGCGACTGGTTAGGGTCAGCATAGCCCACCTACGATTAGATGAATTACAATTGGGTCAATGGCGCGACCTCACCACATCTGAACTCCAATTTATTTCTGTTTAGAGACAACAGGAAGAGGGCTAAAGAGCAAGGGAAAATCAGGGAATGAGAGGGAAAAGGGGGCAAGGAAAATAACCATACCCAATTCCCGATTTCCAATCTTTGCGATCGCTATCTTATTGAACACCGCTTAATATACATTGGTTTGATAGGAATACCGGAGTTTCTAAAAAAACTTCTTGCTTGCTTAAGTAGAATATGTGATACTCTACATCTATAAAGAAAGCACGGTAATCTTATCAATTTACCGTAGTTTAAAAGGACAGGATTCATGCAGCTACTATGGTTCATCCCAACCCACGGCGACGGACGTTACCTTGCAACTGCTACAGGTGGAAGGGCAGTAAGCTTTCCCTATCTGCGGCAGATTGCACAAGCGGTGGATGACCTTGGTTATACAGGGGCATTGCTGCCCACGGGACGTTCTTGTGAAGATGCTTGGATTGTAGCGTCAACACTGGTATCGCTGACACGACAGATGCGTTTTTTGGTGGCGATTCGTCCCGGCTTGGTATCGCCTGGAGTAGCGGCGCGGATGGCGGCGACTTTTGATCGTCTCTCTGGAGGACGCTTGCTGATTAATGTCGTGACAGGAGGCGATCCCGTAGAGTTAGCGGGAGATGGCTTGCATTTGGATCACGATCAGCGCTATGAATTAACAGATGAATTTTTGACAGTATGGCGAGCGATCGCTAGTGGAGAACAAGCCAATCTTCAGGGCGATTATCTCAATATTCAAGATGGTAAGCTGCTGTTTCCACCAGTTCAGAAGCCATATCCACCTTTATGGTTTGGCGGTTCCTCTCCTGTTGCTCAAAAAATTGCTGCCAAGCACGTAGATGTTTATCTAACTTGGGGCGAACCACCGGCGCAAGTAGCCGAGAAGATTGCATTAGTTCGCAGACTTGCAGAAATAGAAGGCCGGACTTTGCGGTTTGGGATTCGTTTACATGTGATTGTGCGCGAAACCGAGAGTGCAGCTTGGGATGCAGCCAATGATTTAATTAAATATGTCGATGACGAAGCGATCGCTAAAGCTCAAAAAGCTTATGCCCGGATGGATTCAGTTGGACAACAACGGATGACTCAATTACACCACGGTAATCGTGAGGCATTAGAGATTAGTCCGAACCTATGGGCAGGAGTTGGTTTGGTGCGAGGCGGTGCGGGAACGGCCTTAGTAGGCGACCCTCAAACCGTCGCCGCCAGAATGTTGGAATATGCAGATTTAGGTATTGAGTCCTTTATCCTCTCTGGTTATCCCCACCTAGAAGAAGCTTATCGAGTCGCAGAACTTCTATTTCCCCATTTGCCCTTAGAGAATCTGCCGACAGTAGAGAAGCAACATGTCTTGAGTCCATTCGGCGAAATTGTGGCAAATGAAGATTTCCCTAAGCAACAGCATCAGGAAAGAGCAACGTCCATATCCTAGTAATTAAGAACTAGGAGATTAACAGCCATGCTGCACCAACAAATTGACCAAAAAATCTCAGAAGAAGAAGCGTGGGCATTACGTCGCCAGTTGGGGATACCTAACAATAAACGCTTGTGGGTGTTGGCGTGCATGGATGAACGATTACCGATAGAAAAAGTATTGGGAATTGGGGAAGGAGATGCTCATATTTTCCGTAATGCTGGGGGGTTAGTTACGGATGATGCTATTCGGTCAGCGATGTTAACTACACAGTTTTTTGGCACACAAGAAATCATCGTTATTAATCATACCGAATGTGGCATGATGACAGCATCAGGAGACTTTCTCAGTGAGGTATTGCGAAATCAAGGTATTGACGTGGATCAAGTTAATGTCGATCCTGCTTTGCCAGAGTTTAAGCTACCAAAAGGCGTTTTTTCTAAATGGATAAAAACGTTTACTGATGTGGATGAAATCTGCACACAGCAGGTGGAATTGCTGCGTAATTCTGCTTTAATTCCCCAGGATGTAGTTATTCATGGCTACATCTGGGAAGTAGCTGCGATTCGTTGTTTAGTGAATCACGGTAATCAGTCCGTACATAACTAAACCAGCCCGACAGCAGATCACTGTCACTAAAGGCTGAACTCTCGGTCAGATGCAAGTGTAAGTCTTGCCATTCAGACTCAGAATTGACTCCTTATCTGCCCACACCGAACAAGCTCGGTTCTTGTAGAGTGAAGCTGGGAACAGGGCGCAATCAGACGACCGTTGCGGGTTGACACTGGCGCTAACAGGGAGTTCCTACGGTGAAACCGGGTCTAGAAAAGCAACTTACCGGAAAGCAGGGCGTAACACAAAATCCCTGACTCCACTGGAGAATTCAATTCCCGCCGTTCCGTTACTTTGAAACGGTAAGAGTCCTGGGAATCCAGTAGTTGAATTGACCACACCTAAAGGAACAATCAATCTTTCCGAGGGAACGAATAAAAACGAATTGTGAGTCCTGGGGCAGTCGAACCCCAAGTAGGCTAGACGAGAAGCGGAATTCTCACAAGTCGGGTAGGACAGACCGTAATTGGTCTGAGGTGTTCAGAATACACAAACTCTAGAAGAGAAAATGATTAGACACAGTTATAAAACTAGTGAATCTTGGAAAGCCTTACCGTGGAAGAAATTCCGCCGAAATCTTTTCCGCCTTCAAAAGCGCGTGTATAAAGCTGTTCAAGTTGGAGACAAGCGCAAAGCTAGGTTACTCCAAAAGCTTATTCTAAAATCTACCTCGGCTCGATTTCTTGCAATAAGACAAGTATCTCAGCTAAACGCTGGTAAAAAGACGGCGGGTATTGATGGCAAAAAATCGCTCTCATTCGAGCAACGCTTCAACCTTGAAGAACTACTGAGAATGAAAAGTGGAAATTGGAAGCATCAAGCACTAAGAGAAATTCCCATTCCTAAAAAGGACGGGACTACCAGAATGCTCAAAATACCAACCATCGCGGATAGAGCTTGGCAATGCCTCGCAAAATATGCACTCGAACCAGCACATGAAGCCACTTTCCACGCCAGGAGTTACGGGTTTAGAACTGGGCGCTCTGCCCATGATGCCCAAAAATACATCTACGATAACCTCAACTCCAGAGTCAATGGAATAGAAAAACGAGTAATTGAACTCGATATTGAAAAATGCGTGCGCCGTGACAGTTAACGCGGTATACCCAATCAAATTGGGAGAGATTAAGAAGAACATCTCTAAGTCAACCAACTTACCTAGAGTCGAAAGACAAGAGGAACAACCGCATGTTGGTAAAG
>NZ_JADEXU010000005.1 GCF_015206895.1 Nostoc sp. LEGE 12450
TCCTATCCCCATTCATAAGCAATTGGTTGCCAATATATTAAATATTTATCTAATATGCGTCACAATTAATACTGCCACCAAAATTCATTGATAAACTACAATCTCTTGTAGGTCTACTTTAGTCAGGGACAGCCAATTGTGGCACCTTTGATCTTAGTGGCTAGAAGCACCTTGGAGCGCGAATAAAGGAACTTCCACTATGCTGATTTGCCCTCAGTGTAAATTTGAAAACCCCAAAAGCAACAAATTCTGTCAAAGCTGTGGCACATCCCTGACCCACAAAGTTTGTCCTGAATGCAGCGCCGAAGATGTACCTGTAAATGCACTACTTTGTCACAACTGTGGCACGGAATGTGGAACAGTGTTTTGGGCAATTATTGCTAAAGAAACGATTGGGGAAGTTTTGGGAGTAAAGACAAATGAGGGAGTAAAGACAAATGAGGAAGATGTGGGATTAGAAGGAGATGAAGAAGCAATATCCTCGTCATCTCCTCTATCCCTTAGTTCTCAGATTGCATTAGGCTCTTATTTAGACTCCCAAGAGCGCTATCAATTGTTAGATCCGCTACCTACCCAAAGTGAAACTGCTACCATTGCTGTTACAGGTGTGAGAGTTCTAGACTGCCAACCGTATCAAATATCACCAATTGATGCAATACTAGCAAGTCAACAATCAGATTTACTAACACCATCATTAGATGCAAGTGGAATTCCTCACCTTGCGAAACCTTATATTGCCTTACACTCTCAAAGTCAGCGCGAGATCCCACTGATTCACGATGCATGGCAGCAGGGGGATATGCAGGTAGTAATAATTGAAGACCGCTCAAATTGGCAGCCCTTACTTGACTTATGGCAAGAAGAGACAACAAGTTCGTTAAAAATTTTGCACTGGTGTTATCAAATGACCCAACTTTGGGCATTGTTGGAACCAGTAAATTGTCGTCAAAGCCTTTTAGATTTATCAAATTTGCGATTGGATGAAGACCAAACGCTGGCGCTACAAAGATTGTATGTGGAATCATCAAGTTCTCTGCCCGTCAGCGAGTCGTCAGAAGATGCTGAAGCCCAAATATCTGCTATTCCAGAGGAGCCGTTAACCATTCAAGCTTTGGGGCGAGTTTGGCAAGCACTATTTAGGCAGTCTCAACGCACTCAATTTGGCTCTGTAGTCCAGATGTTGGGAGATTTAGATGTAGGTAAGATTCACACAATCGCACAATTGCGATCGCGTTTGGAGGAAATCTCTATTGAACTGGAAGCACTAGGAACCGCAACTTTGCCCCCAATAAAGGAGAACAATACTACTGTGCCCACTATGCCGCAATCAGACGAACCAGAAGATATCATTAGCAAAATTGATGATATGCCAACTGTTGTGCTGGCGATGCAGTTAAGTAGCTTGGAAGATGCAGGACGCACAGATGTAGGCCGTCAACGTCATCATAATGAAGACTACTTTGGTATTGAAACCAAAATTCAAAAGTTGGAGTTCCCTAAAAGTCGAGTTCTAGAAGGGTATGGTTTGTATATTCTCTGTGATGGTATGGGTGGACATGCTGGCGGCGAGATAGCCAGTGAGTTAGCAGTCAACACCCTACGGCAATACTTTCAAGAACACTGGATTGCCAATCAATTGCCAACAGAAGATAGCATTCGTGAGGCAGTATATTTAGCTAATGAGGCGATTTACAAGCTCAATCAACAAGATGCCCGTTCTGGAGTAGGGCGTATGGGTACAACTCTAGTAATGCTCTTAATTCAAGATACTCAAGCAGCAGTTGCTCATGTGGGAGATAGCCGTCTCTATCGCTTGACGCGTAAGGGGGGACTAGAACAAGTCACAGTAGATCATGAAGTTGGGCAACGGGAAATTACCCGAGGAGTAGAAGCAAGCATAGCTTACGCCCGCCCGGATGCCTACCAACTCACCCAAGCTTTAGGACCTCGTGATGAAAACTCGATTAATCCTGATGTAGGCTTTTTTGAGATTAATGAAGATACTCTTCTGCTTTTGGCATCGGACGGTCTATCAGATAATGATTTACTAGAAACCCATTGGCAGACTCATTTAGAACCCTTACTTAGTTCGGGCGCTAACTTAGAACAAGGTGTTACCAAATTAATTGATTTAGGAAACCAATACAATGGTCACGACAACATTACTGGTATACTTATTCGGGCAAAAGTACGCCCAAATTTGGAAAGTTAAAAATAAATGGGGATTGGGAATGGGTAATTGAGAATGGGTAATAAAAAGAATCACTAATTCCCAGTAGATATATCTTCAAATTAACCTTAAACCCTTATAAATCAGGGGCTGAGACCTAATTTACATATAGTTTAATGCCTAATTCCCATTTTCCCATCCCCCATCCCCCATTCCCTAATCCATTTACCTTGTAGGTTGTATTGTGGTTAGTCTGACTCTCTTAGAACCGCAACAGAAAACGCCCCTCCAGCAGTGGTGCTTTGAGAACTCTTCCATAATTCGGATTGGTCGAGCAACAGATAATCACGTTGTTTTAACTGATAGTTTAGTTTCGCGGCATCATCTAGAACTGAGACACGTCGATTCTGCCGACAATGGCAGTGGTTGGCGGCTGATTAGTCAGGGTACAAATGGGACTTTCCTCAACGGTGTCCTTGTGATTCAGAGTCCGTTACCAGATAATTCCCTTTTGCAACTAGCACAAGGAGGTCCAATACTGCAATTCCAAATTCAGGAGGTAACAGTACTGGAAACTGGTTTGCGATCGCCACAACAAATACAAGGAACAGAAGAAAACGCCGTTGCAACAGTCTATTCAGCCCAAGGTCAATACACTTGTACGCACGAAGGTAACTCCCCGAACAATCTGTTTTGCATCCACTGCGGTCAACCTCTCTCAGTGCAACAGAAAATTCGCCATTATCAGGTGTTGCGAACTCTCGGACAAGGAGGTATGGGTACTACTTATCTCGCTTGGGATGGGGCCGGTCAGATTGGGAGTATCCCACAACTGCTGGTGTTGAAGCAAATGAATGCTGATATGGCAAAAATTGCCAAAGCTCAAGAATTATTTGAGCGGGAGGCGCATACTCTCAAATCCCTTAACCATCCGGGAATTCCCAAGTATTACGACTTCTTTGTCGAAGGGGGAAAAAAATACTTGGCAATGGAACTAATCCACGGACAAGATTTAGAAAAACGTGTCTATACAACTGGGCCAGTTACCCCAAGCCAAGCGATCGCTTGGATGATCCAAACCTGCGATATCTTAGAATATCTTCATAGCCAAGAACCTCCACTAATTCACCGCGATATTAAACCCGCCAACTTAATGGTGCGAAGTTCACTAAATCGCATAGTAGTCCTGGATTTTGGCGCAGTTAAGGAAATTGGCACAGCGCCCGGTACCCGGATTGGTGCAGAAGGTTATTGCGCTCCTGAACAAGAACGAGGACAACCTTTGACTCAATCTGACTTGTATGCAATTGGTCCAACGCTGATTTTTCTGCTCACAGGCGAAAACCCGTTCAAGTATTACCGCCAAAGGGGGCGAAACTTCAGGTTTGATGTGGCAAAAGTTCCCACCATCAGTTCCCAATTAAGAGATGTGATAGATCGCGTTACAGAACCATTGCCACGCGATCGCTACCAAACTGCAAAGGAATTAGCTGCGGCCTTAGCTGCTTGTAAAGTTTAGGGAATGGGGAATGGGGAAGTGGTGAATATTAAAAATCTCTACTCCCTATTGCCTATTGCCTATTCTTCATCCCAAGTTTCTACAGCTAGCAGTTCACTAACTGGGTCTTGCATACTAAAGCCAAAGTCTAGCAGTTCCTGTTTCCAGTGCTGCCATTCATTACCATAGAGCAAAGCGATTTTCCAGATGCTATCACTTGGCTTGATAATATTCGATTCTATGAGTGATTGCACGTTGCGCTGCAATTTCACCATCGGGTGAATCACTTGCTGAGTCATAACCTCGATTGAATTCAGATTTTGTTGGTAAATACTTGATTAAAACTGCTTCCCATTCTGCAATTGTTGCCGGGTCGTAGAGTGGTGTAATTTTGGTAAAGCTAGTCTTAACTTTTTAACTATACCATAACAAACTCTACTAAATTACTAGTAAATTCGGTTTTGTACGGTAATTACCACCACAAAACTCCAATTCCACCTAGTAGTCCTTAAACTTGTTGCAGAAACCAGACAAAAGTTTAGGGTAAGGGTTAAAAGATAAAGGATGCTTCTGTTTCCCCTTTAACCTTTTCCCGTGTTATTTTTCCCCTTAACTTCTACCCTTTAAGCACGAGAGTGCGACAGTACCTTTTGTCAGATATCTGTTGTGAACACCTAGCAAAATAATTAGTCCCTCTGGAAGTTGCGCTAAGTAGCGAGACTGAGGAGGACTGGGAAAATTCTAAAAAATATATTTGCTTGTTGAACAACCCACTGTGACACGGGCTAGGTTGAAAATTTTTACCTGACAAGCGGAATTTGCAATTTAGTAGAAATGTCCCCTGTTTCTATTTATTTAAATGTTATTTAACATATCGCAAACATCTGGCATTAGGCAGAATCATCGCAAATATTTATATAATTTTAATTTTCCGCCTAAAGAATAAGACCTGGGGGGTTGGGCTTTGTTTAGGTGTAGGAGAGGTTTTTGCTTGGAAGCAATAGGAGCGATGCCTACGGCGGTAAACTACGCATAGCAAAATTGTTTGTACAGCATGGGCTTACCATAAAATTCCCTCGTCTTCAGAGTCAGCTTTTAAAGTTTGTGTAAAAAATTTTTAGCCAGGATGTTAGTTTCTGTTGAGCAGATGGGTACCCTCAAAACGGGAGGCTTGCTAATACCTCAGTATTTACCACAGCAAGTATGTTAAGCATGACTGGTTCGGGGGATGAATACCTAATTTCCCGCAAAAAGCAGATTGAGCGGCGACAAAAGATTGTCACGATAGTGTCGTTAGTGTCGTTTGTTGGTTCTACGGTGTTTGCAGTAATTCCGGCAATACAACAGGCTAGTCAACCTAAGCCAGTAACTGCGTCTCCTTCTGTTGAGTCAGGATTACAGCAACAGGCACGGGGCTACGAGCTGATTTTACAACGGGAACCAGAAAACCAACTTGCTTTAGAGAAACTGTCTATAGTGCGGTTGCACTTGAAGGATGCTAAGGGTGCGATGACACTTTTGGAGAAGCTGGTGAAGTTGCACCCCGATCGGCAAGATTACAAAGTTGTATTAGAGCAGATTAAGAAGCAAGAGGGAAATAGCGATCGCAGCCCAAATAAGCAGCCCAAATCTAAGTAATAATTTCACTTAAATATTTTTGGAAAATCATTAATTTTGAGATTAAAAATAAATACAAGATGTTTAACGGCAAATCTATTTTAATTACTGGTGGTACAGGCTCCTTTGGCAAGCAATTTGTAAAAACGGTTCTTAGCCGATATCAACCTCAGAAAGTCATAGTTTATTCACGGGATGAACTGAAGCAGTACGAAATGGCGCAGGATTTTAATGCACCAGTGATGCGCTATTTCATTGGAGATGTGCGCGATCGCGATCGGCTACGTCTGGCAATGCGAGGTGTCGATTATGTTATTCATGCTGCGGCTCTCAAGCATATTCCTGCTGCTGAGTACAACCCAATGGAATGTATTAAAACTAATATTCATGGGGCAAATAATGTTATTGATATTGCCCTCGATCAAGAAGTAGAAAAGGTGATTGCCCTCTCAACAGATAAGGCAGTTAATCCAATTAATCTCTATGGTGCGACCAAGCTAGCTGCTGACAAACTTTTTGTTGCAGCTAATAATATTGTTGGGACAATGAGAACCCGGTTTGCCGTAGTTCGCTACGGTAATGTTGTTGGTTCAAGAGGCTCGGTAGTACCTTTCTTTCAAAAACTGATTCAAGAAAAAGCCCCAGAGATTCCTATTACAGATCCACGTATGACTCGCTTTTGGATTACACTCCAACAAGCTGTGGATTTAGTTTTTAACAGCTTTGAACGAATGCACGGCGGAGAAATATTTGTTCCCAAAATTCCTTCAATGAAAATTACCGATTTAGCTGAAACACTTGCACCGGGAGTTCCAATTAAAATTGTTGGGATTAGACCAGGGGAAAAATTACATGAAGCCATGTTTTCTTCTGAAGCTTCACATTTAGTATTGGAGTTTTCAGATCATTATGTAATTAGACCAACTATTGAATATGCTCATTCTGTGGATTACGCCTGTAACGCTTTAAGTGAAAAAGGAGTCCCAGTTACAGAAGGGTTTGAGTATAGCTCTGAGATAAATACAGAATGGCTAAAAGGTTTTCAATTACTCGATATGCTAAAGCAATGAGTGACTACATTCCTTATGGAAGGCAAGATATTAATCAAGAAGATATTGATGCCGTAATTGAAGTTTTGCGCTCAGACTGGATTACTCAAGGCCCAGCTATAGATAGATTTGAGCAAGCTGTTGCCAACTACTGTGGAGTGAAATATGCCGTAGCGGTTTCTAGTGCGACAGCTGCATTACATATTGCTTGTCTTGCTGCTGATTTGGGGCAAGGAGATATTCTCTGGACATCACCAAATACCTTTGTTGCCTCAGCTAATTGTGGACTTTACTGTGGTGCAAAGGTTGACTTTGTTGATATTAACCCAAATACCTATAATTTGAGCGTAAATGAATTAGAAAGTAAGTTAGCTGAGGCAGAAAAGCAAGGTTGTTTGCCCAAAATATTAATACCCGTGCATTTTGCAGGGCAATCTTGTGAAATGGAACAAATTGCTACTTTATCACAGCGTTATGGTTTCAAAATTATCGAAGATGCTTCTCATGCGATTGGAGGAAGCTATCAAAGAAAATCTATTGGTTCCTGCCAATTTTCCGATATGGCGGTTTTTAGCTTTCATCCAGTAAAGATTATCACAACTGCTGAAGGCGGTATGGTGCTAACAAATTATGAGGAATTATATCAGAGATTGATTAGATTAAGAAGTCATGGCATAACTCGCAATCCAGATTTAATGCAAGGAGAATCTCACGGTTCTTGGTATTATGAGCAACTAGAACTAGGCTTCAACTATCGGATGACAGATATCCAAGCAGCACTGGGTGCTAGTCAACTGCAACGACTGGATGAGTTTGTAGAACGTCGCCGATTTTTTGCCAACCGCTATAATCAACTACTGCAAAATTTACCGTTAATGCTGCCGTGGCAACATCCAGATAGTGAATCTAGCTGGCATCTTTATGTAATTCGCCTCAAGCTGGATAAGATTAATAAAACTCATCGACAGGTATTTGAAGAACTTCGCAGCACAGGAATCGGTGTCAATTTGCATTATATTCCAGTTCACATACAGCCTTATTACCAAAAATTTGGGTTTAAATTAGGGTACTTTCCACAGGTTGAGAAATACTACCAGGAAGCTATAAGTATTCCCTTATATTACAGTTTAGCAGAAGAAACTCAAAATAAAGTAGTTACTTTATTTCAGGAAATATTGTTATAGCCATAAATATATATGTACTTATTCGTAATTTATTAGGCAAATTAAAATGAATATAAAATCGAATCAATTAATGAATATTATTGAACCCGATGCTTTTAGTTTAGCTGTTCTTTTAGCTACTTCGGAATTAGCTGAATATAGTGACGATGCCACCTTCAGCAAGGCAATAGAAATTTTCTTAGAAGGCTATCATAGTTTTGTAGAAACTCAGTTTACACCTCATGAAGCCTACTTAAATCTTAGGTGGCTGTACTGTATAACCAATGGTTACTTTAATGATTTGATATCAGATGGTATAAATCAATTTAATTGTCCATATCAATTAGATTATAAAAGTGGGGTATTAGGAGAATTAGATGACGTAAAAATTAGTCAAATTATACAAAAAATAAATAAAGATGGATTTTATGTATTTGAGCAAAAATTATCACTTGATATTTGTGAAAGATTGAATTACTTAGCTTTAGTAACACTGAGTCAACCATATCCTTCAATATCTTACGATCAAAAAAATATTTATGATAGGAGAAAATTGGTAGCACCAATCTATAAATTTGATGAATTAGATATTGTAAATAATCATGATATTCAAAGTCTTGTTGTAGATACCTCAATTCTGGCACTTGCTCAATCATATCTTGGATGTAAACCGATTCAAGATTCAGTGGTAATGTGGTGGAGTACGAATTTTGAAAAGGAGGCAAACTCTAAAGCAGCCCAGCTTTACCACTTTGATATGGACAGAATTAAGTTTATTAAATTTTTCATTTACCTAAGTGAAGTGACTACACAAAATGGTCCTCATTGCTATGTTAGAGGCTCACATCAGAGTAAGCCCTTAGAGTTACTCCAAGATAGGCGCTTTCTTGATTCAGAGATTGAACAGCATTACAGTAAACAAGATATTGTAGAAATTATCGGCTCTGCTGGCACAATAATTGCTGCTGATACAAGGGGATTTCATAAAGGTAAACACTTGCAGTCTGGTGAAAGACTTGTACTTCAGATTGAGTACGCAAATAGTTTATTTGGTGCCCCTTATAATCAGTTAAATATAAATCAAAGTAGTAAAAAATTTTTTGAATTAAAAAATAAATACAAAGATACATATTGTCGATTTAATTAATTATTTTTTGCAATTAAGTTATATGAACATATTAAAATTAGAAAATGATGGTTCTCTAGTTATAAACGAGGGTTCAGAAGTTACAAACATAGGAATCTTACATTTAATACTCAAATCAATCTTTGAGGCATCTGAATTAGAGAAAGAAGAAGAAGGTATAATTAATTTTTTGCTTTCTAATAAAGAATATTTGGTTTCACATGATGCTGTAAGTGATGCAGTCAAAAAGTATCTAGTATATAAAGCTCAAGAGGCTAATAATTATAATTTGACTTTCCAAAAATATTTTACAAAGATATTACAGCATGAATTGAAAACAACAGAAAATAGATTAGCATATTTTACTGGAGATAAATATAATATAAATTCTGTTTTTTGGCCTAATCCTACACATATTAAGTATCCACGATCTATTTATGATGAATTACCTTATGCGTGGGAAAACAAAATTATCGATAAGTTTACACCAGTAGGTTCATCTGGAAGTTGTTTTGCAATGGAAATTGCTCATGGACTACAGAAACGAGGATATAACTATATAATTACGGAACAAAACAAACAATCTTGTGCTAAATGGGGAATTATATTTAATACACCAAGTTTTCGACAGCTAGTTGAGAAAGTATTTGGCTTGAGGAAAACTCCAAAATTATTATGGGCAACAAAACGCAATGAAAGGTTAATATTTTGCGATCCATTTAGAGAAGATATTGAGTTTGAATCTATAGAGGATTATGAAAATGATTATGAAACGCATATAGAGCGGGCACGCGAAGCTCTTCTTAAGGTAAAGGTATTTGTCATAACACTTGGAATGAACGAAGTTTGGACTTTAACCTCAGATGGATCTGTATTCTCCAGATGTCCTTGGGGATTTGCTGCTTCCTTAGTATGTAAAAAAGTGTTGACAGTAGAAGAAAATATATCTGAACTTCAAAAAATGTTAGATATTTGGCGAATTTATAATCCAGATATAAAAATTATATTGAGCGTTTCGCCAGTACCTTTACATGCAACATTTAGAGGAGATACTTTTCATGTAATTGCAGCTAATTGCCATTCAAAGTCTATTCTGAGAATAGCAGCAGAAGAATTTGCATCACGTAATAAGAACGTCTTTTATTTACCTGCTTATGAAACAGTATTATATTGTACTAAGAATCCGTGGACTGAAGATCAACGGCACGTTTCTAGAGAAGCGGTAGAGAATGTGATGCAATTGTTTGATAAGATGTTTGTCGCTCAAGAGATAGAATACAATTACCCATCTGATGAAACTCTCAGCAACGCATTAAAACTAAGGGAAATTAACCTAATTATTTTTCCAAAATGGAATCTAGCAGAAAAATTAATCGTAGATAATTTAAAAAATATTATTGAAACTATTATAAATCACCCTGACAAAAACCGTATAACTCTACTGATAGATACTACTAATGTTGATGAGGAAGATGTGGCTTTGCTTATATCAGGAGTCACTATGAATATTTTTATAGAACAAGATTTAGATATGTCCGAAATACCAGAAATTTCTCTCGTTGGAAATTTGAGTGAAAAGCAGTGGGATAGTCTTTTACTCAATCTTCATGCTCGAATTGTTTTGGAACACGAAAATCAAGATGTAATCACTCAGACTAGAGCAGAACGTATCCCTATATGGCAGGAATAGACAATTACAGATTGGAAAGTTAAAAAATTGTAATTTTCATAAAATTATTATTCAATCAATATAATAATTAATATATGTATTGCATAATTCATTTTAATTAATAGTTATTATTTTATTTAATTTGAATGTATCAACAAAAAAATTCATATTAACCACACTTGTAGCTTTTAATAAACAACATTATTTAATATTACAACGATGGGCAAAGAAAGCAATGAAAAGAATGTTTTATGTATAGGTGCTGGGATTGAACAGCTACCAACTATTCAAATTGCTCAAAAAATGGGACTGAAGGTTATAGCTTTAGATGAAAACTCTAATGCTGTCGGATTACAGGTAGCCGATCGCGGTATAGTAATGGATTTGCGAAATACTGTTAAGGTGATCCAACTAGCACGAGAATTAAATATCCGTTGTGTTTTGCCAGTTCCTTTAGGTGCTATTTTGACAACTGTAGGAGTAGTTAATGATGCATTGGGATTAAAGGGCATTTCTGAAGCAGCAGCTAAACTTTGTACAGACAAGCTACTCACACGCCAAATTCTAGCAGAAGCAGGACTACCAACACCAAAATTTGCTGAGGCTACTGATGATGAATCTCTGCTAAAGGCAGCAGAGAAAATAGGATATCCAGTAGTTGTCAAGCCTCGTTATGGAAGCGGTAGTCAGGGAGTATTTGTAGCTAGAGATAAAGCTGAATTTCTCCGTTGGTTGCCGTGGCATCTTGAGCAAAGACAAAAGTATAAAGAGGCAGAGCAATCTTTAATTGAGAGTTTTGTAATTGGGGAAGAAGTTGGAGTAGATAGCATTGTTATTAGTGAAAATCACTCTATTATTCTGATACGTGATAAGGAAGTAACACAATTGCCCTTTAGATTGCCTTTTGGTTACTTAGCTCCCACACAAGTACCTGTGGTTATCCAAAAGTCAATAGATGAAAAATTGGCAAAAGCTTGTATGGCTTTAGGTTTGAAGAATTGTCTCATACATGCAGATATTATAATTAGTGATTCCGGTGAAATAGTAATTTTAGATATCTCTGGACGGCCGTCTGGGTTTAATATTAGTGCGAAGATGATTCCTGTTGTAACAGGTGTAGAACCAATATACCAAGCAATTCAGTTAAGTCTTGGATATAAAACTGATTTTTGTTCCAGCTATCATCAAGGTGCAATACTGCGAATGCTGTCAGCTCCTACAGGATATTTCCTAGCAATTGAGGGAATTGAGGAAGTTCGTCAAATGTCGGGAGTAGTTGATGTTGAGAGTTTTCTGGAACCAGGTGAGATGATTCAAGAATCTCGTACTGGTGCCACAGGTTATCGCGTCGGGTATTTATTAACCTCTGGCAAAACAAGAGATGAAGCTGATCTCATCTGGCATAAAGTAGCGAATAAAATTCACTTTCACATGGAGAATAACCAATGATTAAAAAATATGCTGCTTTGAATTTATCTACAATAAATGCTCAAAATCAGTCTTTTGCTACCAAGCAACTAACAAAACATACATTAAGCTATCCCAGTGAATATGTGGTGCGTTTTCTCTCAAGCATAGAGACAGATAAAACAACCTCTAAAGAAGGTTTAGACATTGGTTTTGGATCTGGACAGCACTTACAGTTACTAATGGAGTTTGGCTTTCGAGCCAGTGGAGTAGAATTCGTTCATGAAGCAGGCGATCGCGTCCGTCATCTATACGGTAACAATCCACTGCTCGGCGATATTATCATAGGCGATTTTCGCAGTCCAGGCTTGACTCTAAATAAATTTGATGTTGTTATTTGCTGGGGTGTAGCGTTTCTCCGTCCAATTGCAGAAATGCGTACTGATCTGAAGCTCATTTTCAGTTTACTAAGTCCTGGTGGACGGCTGTGTATTAACTTTCGCAGTAAGGATAACTGGTTTTATGGATTAGGAAACCAGTTAGATGATGACCATTTCCTTCTGGATGAACGAGCTGGTACTTATGCAGAATGTCACTACACATTTTTGGATGAAATAATCGTTCGTGAGTTGATAAAAGAGGCTGGATTTGAATTAGAAAATTTAGAGCTTTGGGATTGGCATAAAAATAATATGAAAGAAAAAAATAGCTGGTGGATTGCCTGGGCTAAACGACCATTTTAAATTTTAAGCTTAACTATATATAAATATGTTTTTCTAACTAAAAATATAAAAATTATATTTTCAGTGGAAAAGCTAAATCTAGTTTGTAAGGAGATTTAAGTTTGGCTAATTTTGCAATTGGAAAAATTAAAATAGGAGATAATGCACCTCCTTTAGTAGTAGCGGAAATTGGCGCTAACCATGACGGGGACGCTAAAAAAGCAGAATTGATGCTTCACGAAATAGCTGCAACTGGAGCAAAAGCTGTTAAATTTCAGACCTATACAGCAGAAGAATTAGTAGCTGACACCCAACGAATTATTACTTGGGGTTCTACTGGAAAAGAACAACAAGAGCGTATTGGAGACTTATTTCAAAGACTTTCTCTCCCTCGTGAGGCTCATGCTGACCTTTTCCAACTCGCGCATGAACTAGGATTAGAAGTCTTTTCAACTCCTTTTAGTGAAAAGGGTGTTGATTTTTTAATAGAGTTAAATGTTCCTGCTTTTAAAGTTGCAGCTTCTGATGTCAATCACTTACCAATGCTACGCTACATTGCCCAAACTGGAAAGCCTGTATTTTTATCTTTAGGTAAATGTACTTTAGCGGAAGCCGATACTGCGATCGCAACATTATTTGAGAATGGCTGCCGCGAATTATGCATTATGCATTGTGTTGCTCAGTATCCTTCACCAATGGATGAGATGAATCTGCGGGTTATCCCTACCCTTGCTACTCTCTACCCAGAATGTGCGATCGGATTTTCCGATCATAGTTTGGGAACTACAGCAGCGATCGCCGCAGTTGCTTTAGGTGCTGGCGTAATTGAAAAACACGTCACATTGAATCAGGACTCTGTAGGGCCAGATCATTGGTTTAGTCTTGATATGACTCAACTTCAGCAACTTGTATGTGGAGTCAAAGATGCTTATACTGCTCTAGGGCATCCCCGTAAACGTGTTGTTGCCTGTGAAGAATCAGAGCGTAAAACTTCTGTACGTTCTTTGGTATTGCGACACAAAGTTGCAGCAGGTCATTGCTTGCAGCTAGAAGATATCAAAATTGTTAGACCGGGAGGAGGAATTGCTCCTCAATTTCTAGATACTGTCTTGGGTATGAAAGTTTCTACTGACCTAGCAGAAAATACTGTCTTGCAATGGGAGATATTTAAATGAGTAGGGTTGTAGCTGGAATTCAGGCTCGTATGGGTTCTACTCGTCTCCCTGGTAAGTCATTGATTGACCTTGGTGGAAAACCAATTATTCATTGGGTGATAGATCGGGTAAAAAGAGCTAACCAAATAGATGAAGTCTGGGTTTTGACGACGACAAATCCTGAAGACGATGCACTGGTAAAAGCAGTTGAGAGTAAAGCTAATATCCTACGGGGAGATCCTCAAGATGTTCGTTCTCGTTACAACCTGCTGATTCAAAAGACTAATGCATCTTTGATTTTTCGCATTACAGCAGATTGTCCTTTGATTGATTGGACTTTGCTAGATGCCTTAGTTTACCTGAAACATCGAGAAAATGCAGACTACACCCATATTCTGGCTCAACCCTGTTATCAAACGAGTTACCCCAACGGATTTAATGCCGAGTTGTTTACAAAAGATGCCTTCGCAAAGATCAGCCAGTTAGGCACTAGTACTGCTGATAAAGAACATGTAACATTAGCAGTGGATAATTTTCCAGAAAAGTTTAAAATTGCTCGATTAGGTTCATCTCAAGAGTTTTCACGCCCTCAATGGAAACTGAGTGTAGATACTAACGAGGAACTGAATCGAGTCCGTTTAATTATAAGTTCTCTTGGTACTGATGCTGAATATGCCAGTGTGAAGGATATTGTAGCTGTTTTAGATGCACATCCTGAGTGGCAACATAGTTTAAACGAAAATCTGTTATGAGCTATTCAGTTGTAGTACAAGCGGCTGGTGGTGGCGCAATTGGAGTCGGTCATCTTTCTCGTACAGCTACTCTAGCTAATGCTTTAAGGAGTACAGGATTTTGGAAGAGAGTCGTACTCTTATGGGAAACCTCTCCAGAACTTGCTGCTTATTTTCAACCTCCTGAGTGTGAAGTCATTATAGTTCCTGATTCTCAAACTGCACTTAGAGAGCGATCGCGCCTCTGCAAACAACAAGGTATTTTTATTTTAGTAACTGACCTACTTAACATCCAGGCTGAGGATGTAGCAGTAGCTAAAAATCAGGGATATCAAGCATTTGTGCATGTAAATGACAGTGGAATAGGACGCTTTGCTGCTGATATGTTGGTGGATGCAGATGCGTTTAAATCCCTGAAAGACTTACCGCCTTCTTTTAAAGGGGTAGGACTGATAGGAGCGCCATACCGAATTATTCGCCCATCTGTAGCTCAACTACGCCCCCTTACTCCTTGGTTAGGAGACAAAGTAAACAAAGTATTAATCAGTCTAGGGGGATCTGATCCTGGAAATATTACGCTCCAGTTAGTTCAAAGTTTATATGAGCAACAACTACTGCCAAGCTTCTCTACTACTATTGTTGTTGGGCCTGCTTTTGATTCAACCCAAGTTAATCAATTGCAAATCATTGTTGAACAAAATCAGTACTTGAGTATTATAAAGTCCCCTAGTTCTTTAGCACATCTAATTTTAGAACATGATTTGATTGTTACCCTTGGAGGAATTACCTCCTATGAAATCATGTGCATGGGTAAGCCTTGTGCAGCAGTTGCTTGGGGTTCAATGAAATATTATGTTGAGCATCTGAATTCTATCAGTTTGCTAGCGAATTTAGGTGAAGTTAAAAATGCAGTTAATTGCCTTCTGAAACTAACAAATAATATTGGTTTACTTCATCAATTAGCTAAATTGGGATGGAAAAAAATTGACGGACGAGGAGCAGATCGAATTGCTACTCAAATATCTAATCTGGCAAATACACTATTAATGTAGTAAATTTACGTAAGTGAGTTTGCTTGGTAGCGCAAATTTAGAGAAATTTATCAGTACAATTCCCCTTGGATACCCAGTGGATATAGGGTTAGATTGCTTGAATTCATAAGTGCGATCGCCTTAGATTACTCAAGTCATGAAGATGAAAGATATGTTTACACTACTGGACTGAAACTGTTTTTTTATCTAAGTAATTAAACTAACATTATGTCTTCCCAAAAGAAAGTTCTTTTCTTTTCTCCATATAGCTTGTGGTTAGTGCATAACCAAGTCGATGCTATTGTAGCTACTGCACTACAACTTCGTGGTTGTGAAGTTTTGGTTATAGGCTGTGACGGAGTTTACAATGACTGCGCTATTACAAGATATAGTAACGACAAAGAATTATGTAAAAACTGTGTTCAAGTAGGCAAAAACTTCTTTGAAGATTTATTTGGTCTACTATACATACAATTAGGCAATTTTATTGAAAATGAAGATTATGTAACTGCTAATAAATGGATAGAAAAAGTCAGTCCTGAAAACTATAAAAATGCTGTTTATCATGACTTACCAATTGGTCAATGGGTAACTTCAACTATTTATACCCACTTTCGCATATCTGCTGTAGGACTATCTAGCAATCATGTTCAGAAAGTTCACAGAAAATATTTAATAGATGGTTTAGTAACTTACAAGGCGCTAGTTAGACTATTTACTAACTATCAACCAACTAATATATTTTTATTCAATGGTCGATTTGCTCCCTATCGCATAGCTTTTGAGGTTGCACGTCAGATGAAAATTGACGTAATTACTCATGAAAGAGGTTGGATTGATGATAGCTTTTCTTTCTTTGACAATTATCCTACATGGAATACAAAGCCACCATTAGATTGTGTAAAGGCTTGGGAAAATATAACGCTTACAAATGAAGAATTAGTACAAACAAAGAATTATTTTATCAAGCGTGAATATGGTTTAGATGGCAACTGGCCAGCTTTTTATAATTTTCAAACTAATCCTATAGACATACATCGTCAACTTAGGATACCGTTAGATGCCAAAATTTTTGCTGTATTTACGTCCAGCGAAGATGAACTAGCAGCGCTGGAAGGTAAGGGAAAAATCACTACACAATTTAATATTATTGCAAACCTAATAGAAATATTCAGAAATAGAAATGAATATTTAGTAATTCGACATCATCCTTTTATAGGAGGTAATAAAAATACTCCAATAGAAACAGATTCTTTAACAAAAGCTTATCAGCAAGTATTTTCTCTACCAGAAAATGTCCGCGTTGTGATGCCTTCTGAGCAGTTAACTTCTTATGCATTGCTTTGGCATACAGATGCAGCGATCGCCTTTTTTAGTACAGTAGCAATTGAAGCGATCGCTAGAGGTGTACCAACAGCGACACTAGCAACTTCATACTATGAAAAATCCTCACAACACACTATTGAAAATACTAATATAGAACATCTTAGTCAATTAGTTGATAAGCTTTTCGCAAATTCAGCCAAACTAATAGAAGAAGACTTAAAAAGACTTTATCGCTTTACAAATGCTTGCGTTTTCAAATTCTCACATAAATTTCGCTCAATCGGTATAAAAAACTTTCATTTACACGACTTGAGATTTGAAAATTTAGATGATTTGAACCCTGGTAATGATCCTACTTTAGATAAACTCTGTAACAGAATTATCTTCGGGTCATCTTTGGACAATTTACCCAGTAGCGATCTAAATAATCGTTTTCCAGAACAAGAAAAGGCTTTTTATCGTCAGGAATTGCAAGATATAAAAAACTATAAAGAAATAGTAAAACAAGAAAGTTCAAATCATCATAATAATTTATTTTTTGACAGTTCACCAGTAGGTATTATATACCTTAACTATAAAGTTAATTCTGAGATTAAAAGCCAAATTCCGTCAGAATATCTGCAATATTATAGATATAAAAATATTGTAATACATGAAATTAATGATTGTGAATTGAACGATTATCAAAACATCATAAGCTCTATTTTATCTTTAACAGAAGATATGGCAGTAGATTATATACTTATTGCCAACAACTATACTCAGTATGATGATTCATTTGTATCCTCAGCCATAGATATTTTCACATCTCAAGATTATCAAGATATAAATAGAGTTTTTACAGGAGGTTGGCTATCATCTGTAGAGAACAGAATTGAAGATGGCATATTTATTTCAGGCGTATTTAATAATAAAGACAAATTTATATTCCGAAATGGAAACTTAACATATCACCAAGCAGTTGAATTACTACCGATACTCAAGTTTCCGCTCACTATTTTGTTATTTGGAATACTTAGAAAGAGTCCACTAAGGGAAATTCTAAATGAGATTATAAATTTACCAAAAAATCAGGCTGCTCAATGCTTATTTGAATATATTTTCAATAGTGCTAATTTACATAAAATTGAACTACCTAAGCTGGTTATTCGTCAAGAGTTAGAAGTTTTCCAGTCTCTTATAACCTCAACGCCAGAATTGCCAATTCATTTTTTTACAATAGTCCTAAATGGGCAACCGTTTATTAAGTATCACATTGAAGTATTTAAACATCTTCCTTTTAAATGGCATTGGCATATTGTTGAAGGTGTAGCAGACTTAAAACATGACACAAGTTGGAGTGTGAAACTAGGTGGAAATATCAGTGATGAAATCCATAAAAATGGTCGTAGTTACGATGGGACTACAGAATATCTAGATGAAGTAGCGCAACTTTACCCGAGCCAAGTCACAATATACCGAAAAGCAGAGGGTGTTTTCTGGGATGGAAAACGAGAAATGGTCAACGCACCACTTATCAACATTCAAGAGGAATGTTTGCTATGGCAAGTTGATGTAGATGAATTGTGGACATTAGAGCAGATTTGTGATGCTAGAGAAATGTTCATTAGCAACCCTGAGAAAACAGCTGCTTTTTATTGGTGCTGGTATTTTGTAGGAGAAAAATTAATTATCAGTACTCGTAACTGCTATACACAAAATACTCAACTAGAGTGGCTAAGAACTTGGAGATTTAAACCAGGAGCATTTTGGGCAGCACATGAACCTCCTGTATTAGTAGAAACCTCATTAGATGGTGAATATAAAAATGTTGCAGCAGTTAATCCTTTTTTACATGAAGAAACTGAAAAGCTTGGTTTAGTTTTCCAGCATTTTGCCTATGTAACAGCACAACAATTGCAATTTAAAGAGCAATACTATGGTTACAGTAATGCTCTTTATCAGTGGCAGGCTTTACAGGAAATAACTAAGTTTCCAGTTCTTTTGCGTGAATACTTATCATGGGTAAGAGATGAAACGAGGGTTGATAATGCTGAAAAATTGGGTATAGTCCCAATTGCACAAAAAGAACTTAGCAGCAATAATTGGCGGTTCTTACAACCAGATGAAATACAGCAGCAAATTGCACAAATTCAAAAACCAACACCACTAATTATAGTTGATGGTGTTTTCTTTCAACTTTATCAAACTGGCATTGCTCGTGTCTGGCAATCCTTGTTAGAAGAATGGGTTAATAATGGTTTTGCAAAACATATTGTTGTGCTTGACCGTGGTGGCACTGCACCCATAATTCCTGGTATTAGATATCGCACAATCTCATATCATGATTACGATAATCTTGACTCCGATCGATCAATGCTACAGCAAGTGTGCGATGAAGAAGGTGCAGATTTATTTATTTCATCCTACCATACAACGCCGACTACTACACCTTCTGTATTTATGGCTCATGACATGATAGCAGAAAGAATAGGTTCAAACTTAAATCATATCATCTGGCAAGAAAAAAATTATGCAATTAAACATGCCTCTGCTTTTATTGCAGTTTCAAAAAATACAGCACGCGATTTAATAAGCTACTTTCCACAAATCTCTTTGGAATCTGTAACAATTGCTGAAAATGGGATTGATCATACAACTTTTTCAGTAGCTAGTCAGAAAGATATTCATCAATTTAAAATAAAATACGGTATTACCAAACCCTACTTTCTGTTAATCCGTCTTGGTACTGTTTATAAGAATAGTATTTTGTTTTTCAAAGCTTTTTCACAGCTTGCAAGTAGCTATGGTTTTGATATTGTTGTTACAGGAGGTGACGGTGTATTACCACCAGAATTTAGAGCCTATACATCAGGTAGCATCGTTCATCTGCTGCATCTTAGTGATGAAGAGTTAGCAATAGCTTACTCTGGTGCAGTGGCGCTTATTTATCCTTCTAAATATGAAGGTTTTGGTATGCCTATATTAGAAGCAATGGCTTGTGGTTGTCCTGTAATTACTTGTCCTAATGCTTCAATTCCAGAAGTTGCAGGTAAAGCTGCAATATATGTGAATGATGATGATATAGATGAGATGACAAATGCACTTTGTGAAGTGCAAAAATATACTACTCGTCAGTCATTAATTAGCGCAGGTTTAGTACAGGTGCAACAGTTTTCTTGGGCAAAAATGGGGCAGATTGTCAGTAAGGTGTTAATTAATGCTACACTTATTTCTTTAAATCTCAAGAAAATTAATCTAATTATTTTCCCTGATTGGTCACAATCAGAAGAGTCTCTTGGTTTAGACTTACAACAAGTTATCAAGGCGATCGCCACTCATCCTAATAGCAAAAAAACTACCCTAATTATTTATACTGGTAACATTCCTGGTGAGGATGCTGAACTGTTTTTATCTAGTGTAGCTATGAATCTTTTGGTACAGGAAGATTTAGACGTTACAGAAGGATTAGAAATTTCTCTAGTGAAAAAATTGGCTGATATTCAGTGGGAAGCTTTGCTACCTCGCATCAATGCCAGAATTATTTTAGAACATGAGGATCAACAAGCTTTAGGACAAGTGGCAGTAGGTAAAATTCCTTCTTGGCAAATTGATAATTTAAGCCATCAACTAAATATTTTATTTAAAGGTGAAAAAACTAACTTAACTGATAGAGAAGAAGTATCTATTACAGACGCATTAGCGGTAAACTATGGAAATATAAATATTATAATTTTTCCTAATTGGTTACAATCAGAAGAGTTGCTGATTTTAGAATTAGAACAAGTAATTAAAACGGTAATCAATCATTGTGATAGTAACCAGATAACGTTACTTATAAATACTAATGGCATTTCTGAAGATGATGCCAATTTATTTTTATCTACTGTGGCGATGAATCTGCTACTAACAGAAAATTTTGATATTACTGTAGAATGTGAAATATCTCTGCTGGGAAATTTAGATGAAATTGAACTAAGAGCTATAATTCCTTTCCTCCACGGTCGAATTATTTTACAACACGAAAATCTGGAGGGTTTAGGATTACTTATAATAGAGAAGATCCCAGCTTATGAAATAGAAAAATTCCATAATATACATATTGGGCAATTAGTTTTTGATTTATGCACTAGATTATTTCAAGAGGGCAGATGGAAAGAAGCGATCGCACAATATCAAAAACTTTTAAAAATCCAATTGGGTGATGCAGATATTTATTATAATTTAAGTCATTCTTATAGACAGCTAAACCTGCTAGACGAATATTTTCAGACTCTCCAGGAAGGAATTCAACTTTACCCTCAAGAAGGAAGATTACATTTTTCATTAATCATCGACTTGCGGCGTAATGGACGTATTCAAGAAGCAATATTAAGTGCAGAAAATGCGGCTAAATTCTTACCAAATGATTACACTTTTAAAATTCTCAAATATTTAACAGTTCCATCAATATACGAAAACCAAGAAGAAATTAACTTCTATCGTCAGCGCTTTATTCAAGGACTACAAGATTTAATTCAGCAAACATATCTGAGAACTGAAAAAGAGCAACAAAGTGCTTTAGCAGGTATAGGTCGCCTCACAAATTTTTACCTATCATATCAAGCACAAAATGATATAGATTTGCAACGCCAGTATGGAAAGTTAGTACATGAAATTATGGCAGCTAACTATCCACAATGGGTAGTTCCTTTATCTATGCCTAAACTTCAGCCTAATCAAAAAATTCGTATTGGCTACGCTTCACATTACCTGCATTCTTATAGTGGCACACTGTGGTTAACTGGCTGGTTACGTTACTGCGATCGCCAAAACTTTGAAATTTACTGTTACTACACAGGAAACGAGCCAGATCCTGTTACCCAACAGTTCCAAAATTACAGCGATGTTTTTCATCATATTCCTTATAACTTATCAGCAGCTTGTGAACAGATAATTGCTGATAAATTGCATATTTTAGTCTTTCCTGAAATAGGTATGGACGCACAAACCATGCAAATGGCTGGTCTGCGGCTTGCGCCTTTGCAATGCGTGGCTTGGGGGCATCCGGTAACGACTGGCTTACCCACAATTGATTACTTTTTATCTAGTGAGTTAATGGAAGCCGAAAATGCCCAAGAACATTACTCAGAAAAATTAATTCGCTTACCCAACATAGGGGTTTCTTACCCTAAGCCATATATTCCCCCAGTTATCAAAACCCGTTCAGATTTTGGGTTAGGAGATGATGCAGTCATTTACTTGTGCTGTCAAGCTCCTTTTAAATACCTACCGCAATATGATTTTATTTTTGCGGAAATTGCTCGTCGTCTTCCTGAAGCTAAATTTGTGTTTTTGCGTGGTACTTTACTTGAGCCACGTTTAAAGCGTGCTTTTGCTGCTGTTGGACTTAACAGTGAGGATTATTGTGTATTCCTCAATATTCCAGAGCGGCTAGACTATCTAATGATTAACTTACTTTCAGACGTTTATCTAGATACATTTACTTGGTCTGGTGGTAATACTACTCTAGAAGCGATCGCTTGTAATCTTCCCATTGTCACCTGTCCTGGAGAATTTATGCGGGGTCGTCACTCTGACAGCTTCTTAAAAATGCTAGGGGTGACGGATACCATCGCTCAAAACGAAACTGAATATATTGAAATTGCTGTCAAATTAGGACTAGATCAAGCTTGGCGAGGCACTATTGCAGAAAGAATGAGCCAAAATCACGATCGTCTTTTTGATGATAAAGCTTGTGTCGAAGGTTTAGAAGCCTTCTATAAAGAAGTTTGTAGTAAGCACTTCAGTGCTTAAATTAGTAATTCCAGAAGAGGAGGACTAAAGTCCTTACTACGAACTTTGAATTGTTTGTAGTAAGCACTTCAGTGCTAAAAAAATCTATGTATGAATATCGAAAGCTCACAGCAGAACAAAAAGCTGAACTAGTGAAATATCGCTTAAGCCAGGGTTATCCACCTCACTCTCCACCACACCCTATACAAGATAAGCAATTTTATTTATTAACGGCAGCTTGTTATGAGCATCAGTGTCATATACACACTGAATCTCGTCGTCAGCAATTGCTAGATATGATTTTTGATAGGTTTGGTGGGAATGGAAATGAAGAGAGGAGCGCTGAAGCACTCACTACGAACTTAAGAATTTGTGCTTGGGTTGTTTTGCCCAATCATTATCATCTACTGGTTTATGTTGAAAATTTTAATGTATTAGGTGAATTATTTCGTAGAATACATGGTGCTATTTCTCGACGGTGGAATATAGAGGACAATATTACTAAGAGAAAAATTTGGTATAGTTGGAGCGATCGCGCTATTCGCTCGGAAAGACATTATTATACAACTGTTAACTATATTCATTACAACCCAGTTAAACATGGTTTAGTCAAATCTCCTTATGACTGGGTTGAAAGTAGTGTTCATTGGTATTTACAAGCTTGTGGACGGCAATGGCTGCGTGATTGTTGGACTCAATATCCAGTACAAGATTATGGTAGTGATTGGGATAACTTTTAACTTTGATAAGTAAGTGGTCAAGAATAAATAAATCAAACTACGTTATGCAATGTAAAATTAATGAAATTTCCTCGTAGTAAGGGCTTCAGCCCTTAAAAGAGGGCTAAAGCCCTCACTACGAACTTATGTTTTCTCAATATACCTTTGCCACATTTGCTGGTAAGCCTTCTCCATTTCACGGGTAAACTGCTTACCATTCCACAGTGGTGCTGTTTGCCGAGATGCTTTCAACTTCCAAGCCACCTGCTGGCGTAAAGCTTCATCTTTCCCCAAACGCACACCCCACTCTACATACTCTTCATCAGTCCACGCAATACCTTCTGTGATACCAGCATTTATCATCATGGTGTAGCTATTTCGGGCGGCAAATTGCTGTCCAACTCTGCTTACTAAGGGAATACCCATCCAAAGTGTTTCTAAGGTTGTCGTCGCGCCGTTATAAGGATAAGTATCTAATACAACATCAGCAATGGCTAAATTTGCTCTGTGGACAGACTCAGAAGGATCTAAGTCTAAAAATCGTAGACGCGAATACTCTACACCCTCTTCTTCTGCTAACTGCATAAAAAATTTCTGCACAGCTTCAGAATCTGCTACCCCTTTAATTAAAAAATAGCTATTAGGCACTTCCTTAATAATTTTCATTTGCAGCCGTGCTGTATCAGGATGGCGCTTAAATCCTCTTTGAGCGCTCAGAAAAACTACAGCATTACTAGGAATATCTAGAGAATCCCGTCGTAAAGTTGGTACACCGATTTCAAAACCATCCACCGCTATATAAGTTTGCGGTAATCGCCAGATTTTTTCTGTATAGTACTCCTGAGCAGAATCAGGTAAAACATAAGGATCAGCAATAAAGTAATCAACTGCTGGTATACCCGAAGCATCCCAACCCAACCACGTTACTTGTACAGGTGCAGGTTTAAGCGCCATTATTTCACAAGTAATATCTAGAGTAATACTATCCAAATCGATTAAAATATCAATTTCATCTTCGGATATTTTTTCAGCAATGTCATCACTATAAATTCCCCCTAGATAAGCTTGATTAAACTGCTGGACATACCATTCTTGCAACGAATCATCTACGTGCTTATAAGTTATAAAATAGCCATAAAGATCAAACTGCTCACGGGTATGGTGTTGAATTAGCCACCTAGCTAACCAGCCAACTGAATGCCTAGATAAACAATGGGATAAGTAGCCAATCTTTATTTTCTTATTTCTTTTATGTGAACTATGTTGTTTATATCGCTGAACTTTTTCAGTGGCATATTTTTGTACATTAAGCTGACATAGTTGTGCCACTTGATTCTGAATTTGTCTATTATGCTGTGGATTATCTTGTAAGTAAGGTGCATAATAATTGGCATTAAATAGACGCGATACCATAGCTGATTCAAGATTTATAGGTTGCTCTTCTATTAAAGATTTCATTAAAAACTCTTGTTCTAGAAAAACTGTATAAGCTTCATTCCAATAACCAGTACATTCCATTAATCCTCGCTGTATTAAGTGTTTAGCAAAGATTTTCTCGGTTAAACTCTTTGAAAGTGAGTAGCATAGTTTAGCAATTTCTATTCCTTGAGAATAATTGGAATCTCTTATATAAAAGGCAGCGAGATGGCGCAGAAGTTCTGTATTTTCAGGTTCCAGCCGTAAACATAGCTCAACCAATGATATTGCTACCTTAGGCTGCCGCATAGAATAGATAATTTTAACTGCTGCTGGCAGCAAAATATTAATGAAAGATTGAGGCTCACTAATATGGGTTAGACAACATTCTACAAACTCTAAGACAGAGGGATGTAAAGGGTCATCATTGATGATACTCCCCAATACTTGCAACAATAACTCAATATCTATAATTGCTTCTGACTGAATTAACTCAATTACCTCTAGGGAAGTTAATTCATCACCAGTAAAAGTTTTTAGCTTGATAGATAGCTCAATCAAATACAGAAGATTATTCACATATATAGGAGAAATTTCTCGTATATGTTGGCGAATTGCCCAAGCAACTGAATAATCTGCCAGTGTCTCTCTGCGTTCGGCTTCGGTTTGCAGAACCTTTATCAATTCCACAGTCCATTGCTCAACTTGTTCGGCTTCTCCTTCCTCCATACCCAGCAGCCAAGTCATTTGTGCTTCTGCTTCTTGTCCCTGCAATAGCAACATTAATCCTAAGTTCCAGTAGTGAGATTTCACTTCTGGTTCTGTTTCGATAGCTTGTTCATAGCAGCTAGCAGCTTGAGTATAGTTACCTTTGATAAAATATTGCTGGGCTTGCTGTTCTGATGGGGTAATGTTAGTAGGAATTTGGACAAAAGTCATAGTCAAGAATTTTCAGGATAGTACTAGTACTATTCCCAGAATTGAGAACAAAATTAAAGTGGGTAGCCTAAACTACCCACTTTATAAAGCTTGCAATTAGATATATAAATCCAGTTTTTACTTCGATGTCAACTCTGCAAAAGCAGTGGGACATGTTGGTTGGGTTGGGGAAGCTCCTGACGCTGTTCCAGCTACACTAGCTGATACAGCATTTGAACCAACAGCGTTCGATTGACATAACACAGCTAGAGTAGTTGCTTCACTGGTAGATAATACTATTGATCTAACACCAACCCCTGCGTATGATTTGAGAGGTGCTTTGAGAGATAAACCATTATTGGTAACTAGAGTAGCATCCCCGGCCACCTTGTAAACATAATTTTCAGTTTGGGTTCTAATACCAAGTCCTAACTGATCCATACTAGTAGTAAATGCAGCATTTTCTAAAAAGTATGCTTGTTGAGCGCGGTTCATGGAACCAGTATACTGTTTAGCTTCTGACTGCTTACCTTTGTTAGCTTGGTTCAAGAAAGAAGGTAGTGCGATCGCAGACAAAATACCGATAATGATAATTACTACTAGTAATTCAATAAGTGTGAAACCTTCGTTTTCCTTCTTTTTGCCGATGATGTGTTGGAGAAACTTTGCTTTCAATTCGGTTTTCATAAGTGTTTTCCCTGGTGTAGGAAGTGGTTGTGTGTTGTAGATATAACTTACCCACTCGTATTTGGTTTCATATCACCCCACCTCAAAAAATTTTTCAACTATATCAACTGTGTTTTTATTTATATGGCGATCGCGCTAGATTATTAGGCTATTTTCCTTATATAGAAATGGTTATATCAGTTGCAGACCCTCCAATCTCGGTATTTGTTCAGTTAAAGAAATCTACTGTTGAAGCCATCTGGGGAGATACGATTGATACTGGTTGCGGGTTATTAAAGATCACTTCAGCCCTTTTCCAACTTACGAAGACTCTATGGGAGAGCTGACAGGTTGGAATGTACTATACATACTTGCTTAGGATTGGCGTTCCAACATTACGTAACCAAAACTCTCCAGCATCAGTAACAGCTGTTGCACCATCTGAAAAGCTTGTTCTTCATCTGTAGGCTTTAAGGTTATAGGATCTAAAGGTCTAAATTGTTTCCAGCGCTCTACTAAGAACTTCATCGGCTGGGATTGTTCTAATAAAGGTATTAAGCAAAATGCTAATGAGCTATCTATCCCAACAAATTCCTCAACTAGTGATAAATAGTTACTGATAGGAAATATTCTGAATTCTGTAATACAGGCTACGAGTTCTTCTTGGAAATTGCGAGTTTTTAACTGAGGATGCAGACTCACCTTTGCTAGTTGCCAATCAGAGTCAGCCCATTCTGAAACTGGCAGAAAAGTTTGTACTTGATTAGAATGACCGCACCAAAAGTCAATCAGCCGATGAATAGGATGTATTAGTTCAAATAACTGTAGCTGCTCTTCTATTGAAATTTCTGGTAAACTCATGCCCAGAAAAGCAGGCAAATTATCTGGATCTTTAAACAAGCTTATTAAGTCCCACTGCCGCCAGTTAACCATACTGATAAACTCTAGGTTAGCTGCCTTCAAAGCCATAAACATATCAGAGACGGTGTAACCTTTATCTCCTTGAAATAAGTAATTCATTAAAATTCTTTCTTTTCCGTTCTCTCCTTCATACTTATTAGAATTCCAAGTTCTAGCTTTGAGTTCGACATTATCTTTCAAAGCTTTCATTGTTTCTACTACAATTTCCATTTCCAAGTCTTCTGGATTTTCGTCCATTAAACCCATCATTGTGAAGACTCTCTGAGCGCGGAAATAAGTAAATCTCTGGATTGAACTATGCAGATTGCTACGAATGATGCCATTGGGCTTTAAAACAGATATCATTGCTTGTAAAGCAGCAGCTAAATCAGGAAAAAGATATAGAAGCTCATCACAATTAATATAGTCAAATTGATAATCTAAGTTTGGCAATTCCTGAATTGGCAATACATGAAACTCTGCATTGTCAAATCCATGATGTTCTAAGCGTTGCTCTGCTAATTTAATCGATTCTTCTGATATATCAATCCCAATAATTTTTGCACCTGGATTAGCTTCTGCCAAGACTAACGATTTATAGCCAGTGCCACATCCAGCATCCAAAATTACTTTACTTTTGGTATCGATAAATTTTTGGTTTCTTAAATAGTAAGGTGTGACTAAGTTATGAATGTAAAGTAAATTAGGATCATCTTTAGGAGATTTCTCAAGAGGAACTCTCGGATAGGGAGAAGTGTCAAACTGTTGACGAATTTTATCTAGTAAATCAGATGCTGGACTGGTCATTAAAGTTGCTCCTGGTAGTAGTTTTTAGATTGATAAACTAGATTGGGCTATTTCTTTAGGTTGTCTGTAAAAACATTGACGGTCAAAAGCTACCATTTTTGGCAATAATTTAAAAATTAATGCCTATTATATATTAAATGAAAAGTTGATTTGAATTTGAATTTTTTATTTATTAGCAATTACATTTAGGCTAACAAGTATACTTGAAACACGTATTTTGCTGGAATCATTAAATAAATCAAATTCTTGTACTTGTTGATATTTGGTAAAACCAACTTGTTCTAAACATACAGCCAAGATTTCAAAATCAAATCCTACTTTGTGAACATCATATATATTGGTTTGCGCCCCAAATATAATCTGCATTAAATATAAACGATCAACTAATTTAATTCCTGGAAAAAGATAAAGCCAACACAATGTATTTAAGTCGGGAACACTGATAAAAAGTTGTCCGCCTGGTTTGAGAACACGATACCATTCTGTTAATGTATTGATTAGCTCATTATCTATTGCATGATAAAAATGTTCTAGAACATGACTGGCATAAATTGCGGCAATTGAATTACTTTCAAATTGACTTAAATCAGATGCGTTCCCAATATAATCTACTTCTGGACGAGGTTCGATATCGAATATTTTCCAGTCTGGATGTGTTTGATGTCCACCAATATGAAGTTTAATATCTGTCATTTTTTTGTATTTTGCTATTCTGTATCGTTTTTTCTACTTATTGTGGGTCAAGCATTAAAACTTTTTAGAAAAAATCAGATGTTGGATTGGGCATTGAAATTGCTCCTCATACTAACTTTGTTCTGATGCTCCCCACCGTTACGCCAACTCTTGTTGACAGCTAAGACATACCTGCGAACATTTGCCACGCTGTCCAAGCTAGCGGCTACGCCCAATCTTGAGTATTCCCAACTTATGAGGATTTCTATCACAATATTTAAGAGTCAATTAAAACTGGAGCAGATAAGTTACATTGTGGGCAAACACTGTTCTGTACAAATCAGTGTGGAAGGCGTTTTTGCTCGTGGCGATAATTCTTGCATCCAGACAAAAGGGCACAAACATTACTGAGCCACTGGTGTTAACCAAGGCCTAGATTCTCAACTTGGATTGTGGAAGTGCCTTATTCAAACTCAGGTGGTCACAGTTCTGATATCGTCATTTCCCAACCTGGTAGCAAGCCTGGTAGTGTAAGCATGTCTCCATTCTGCAATACCACTGGAGCTTGGTTTAATCGGTAAACCGTTACTCTTAATTGGTCAGGGTCAATAGACCTCTTGCAAAAGTCCCAGATACGTGAGACAAGTAGGTTAGAGTTGGGTAGCATTTATGACCTATGACCAAGTAAAGAGCCTAAAACCAGAAGAGTTTAAACGCTTGTGTGGTGTACGCCCGGAGACTTTTAACCAGATGCTAGAGGTAGTGCGATGTCTACGACGGGCTGCGCCTACGCAACAGCGAACAAAACAAAAAACAGGACGGCCAGGTAAACTCAGTTTGGAAGACCAATTGTTGATGACATTGGAATATTGGAGAGAATACCGCACATACTTTCATATTGGTCAATCGTGGAGAGTAAACGAGTCTACAGCTTACCGGATTATCCGAAAAATAGAAGACACACTGACTAGATCCAGGACTTTCACTCTTCCAGGCAAGAAAAGACTGACAAATTCTGATTATCAGTTACAGGTAGTGATAGTTGACGTTACTGAAAGCCAGATTGAACGTCCTAAAAAAAACAAAAAAAGTTCTACAGTGGGAAAAAGAAGCAGCATACGTTGAAGTCTCAGGTAGTGGTAGACCAGACAAATGGTAAAATCATTTGTACCGCTCATGGCAAGGGTAGAGAGCATGATTTTCGTATATTTAAAAATAGTAAACTTAGGTTGAGAGAAGACATAGAGTGCTTAGGAGATAAAGGTTATCAAGGTATCCAGAAACTGCATAACAATAGTTGGATTCCTAAAAAAAAGCCCAGAGGAGGTAAGTTAAGTTATGAAGATAAAAAGAAGAATCAAGAATTAGCCAAAGTCAGAGTTTTAGGTGAGCATGTAAATCGGAAACTCAAGGTTTTTAAAATTTTGTCTCTTACTTATAGAAATCGTCGAAAAAGATTTAGTTTAAGGTTTAATCTGATTGCTGCTCTCTACAATTACGAGCTTTGTCTCCCCAAAATCAAATCTTCCTGAGTGACTTTTGCAAGAGGTCTAATCAATATGCCGACCACAGACCTAAGTTGCAAAAATAGCTGAATCTTCTCTTCAAGCGGTTTGATTCTGTCGCTTCTAGATTTAATCTCAACCATCAAGTCTGGAACTAACTCCACAAAGTCGCGCTTGGTCTTTTTCAATCGGTCAGCCCGACCAAAAGACACGTCAGGCGATCGCACATTTCTTTTTTCTAAGTCGTCCTCTTCTATATTTGGTAGGATAAACCCTGCATCATAACCAGTTACACGCCCTAGTTTGCATGACATGACCCAGATATTTAAGAAGGTACTCAACCGAGCGTCAATTTCCTCTGACGCATAGTACCGTAGGCGTTTGGCGTAGGCGTAGCCCGTCGCAGACATCGCTTACCATCTGGCATAGCCAATCACAATTTGTTATGCTATATTAAACGTAGTCGTTATGAGTTTATATATGGTCATGACTAACCCCACAGTAGAAAACTTAGTAATTATCGGTTCTGGGCCAGCAGGGTACACAGCCGCCATCTATGCCGGACGTGCTAATCTGAAACCCGTTGTATTTGAGGGTTTCCAAGCCGGGGGTTTACCTGGTGGCCAATTAATGACAACAACGGAAGTCGAGAACTTTCCAGGGTTCCCTAAAGGGATTACCGGGCCGGAACTGATGGATCAGATGAAGGGGCAGGCGGAGCGCTGGGGAGCAGAACTATATACTGAAGATGTTATATCAGTTGACTTGAGTCAGCGTCCATTTACAGTGCGATCGCAAGAAAGGGAAATTAAAACCAATAGCATTGTCATTGCTACGGGTGCGACAGCAAAGCGTTTGGGTTTACCCAGCGAACATGAATTCTGGAGTCGGGGTATTTCCGCTTGTGCAATTTGCGATGGTGCAACACCAATTTTTCACGGCGCAGAATTGGCTGTAATTGGTGCTGGCGACTCGGCGGCGGAAGAGTCTATTTATCTCACCAAATACGGTTCTAAGGTAAATATGTTAGTACGCACCGATAAAATGCGGGCTTCTAAAGCCATGCAAGACAGGGTTTTAAGCAACCCAAAAATCCAGGTGCATTGGAACACAGAAGCGGTGGATATCTTCGGTAATAGTCACATGGAAGGGGTGAAAATCCGCAATACTAAAACTGGTGAAGAAAGCCAACTGCACGCTAAGGGTTTATTCTACGCCGTTGGTCACAGTCCCAATACCTCTCTATTTAAGGGGCAACTAGAATTGGATGAGGTAGGTTACGTTGTCACTAAACCCGGTTCTGTAGAAACTAGTGTAGAGGGTGTTTTTGCAGCCGGCGACGTGCAAGATCATGAGTTTCGCCAAGCAATTACAGCTGCGGGTACTGGCTGTATGGCGGCAATGTTAGCAGAACGTTGGTTGTCATCCAGTGGCTTGATTCAAGAATTCCATCAACAGCCAGAAACAGCAGACAATGAGTTAGAACATCAGCCAGCCAAAAAGACTGAAGCAGAGGAAGAAGCTGGATTTAATTTGAATGGGACGCGCCATGAGGGAGGTTATGCTTTACGGAAATTGTTCCATGAAAGCGATCGCTTACTCCTAGTTAAATACGTCTCTCCTGGTTGCGGCCCTTGCCATACCCTGAAGCCAATTTTAAACAAAGTGGTGGATGAATTTGACAGCAAAATTCACTTTGTAGAAATTGACATCGATAAAGACCGAGATATTGCTGAAAATGCTGGTGTGACAGGAACGCCAACGGTTCAATTGTTCAAAAACAAGGAATTGGTGAAGGAAGTTAAAGGCGTGAAACAAAAAACCGAATATCGCCAGTTAATTGAAAGTAATCTTTAGGGAATAGGGAGTGGGCAAGACTCTGCCCAATAACCCGCTACAGTTGGCTTAAATGGTAGCCTTAATAAGTTAGGCAATAGCATATCCTGTGTGTTGCCTAACATTTGGCGGGTGAAATCCCAAGACAATTTTCTCTTTGGGAATTCCTGCTGCTACCAATTCGTAGGTAACACCATCTTCTGTGTCATCTCGTTGCACCCAAATTTTGCCATCAATAATATCAATATGAACTAAACAACCATGAATTCGCTTTACACCATCCCAGCCTAAAGTTATCAGCAAATAACTGTCATTTTCGCTATCAAATACTGCTTTACATTCAATAGCTGCGTGCGAATAAGGAATTTGTGTGTAGGGTACTAATACCTCTTTGATGATCCGTCGATAATTATCTAAGGTATCCATTGGATAATCCTCTCAGTTTCTGGATTAAAAACGAGTAACTTGAGATTCTCAGTTTCTATTAAAAGTGTACCAATTGGTTCCTCAAACAAAGCTGTAAATACGCTGTCCCGTACTGCCAAATATAATGTTCTTTCTGGTTCTAGACGATGGATAACAGCACGATACATGATAAATCCTCCAATAGCATCTTTGAGGTCTGCCATTTCCGAAGGACTAACAAAACTTTTAATTTCTACAGCTATTTTTTTACAGCCTTGTTCTGCGGCTAAGAGTTGTTTAGCTCCTAAATCTACATACATATCTTTTTGACCCCACTTTAAATGTAAAGGGTCATCTGTAATTATCCAGCCTTCTTGAATTAAGGCATTCTTAACAGCATCATGATAAATATCTCTTGCAGGCATATCAAAGCATATTAAAATTTTTTCTACTTGGAATAATTAAACTTTGTGGTAACACTGGCTGGTAATTTATCTCTAGCAAAAATAAGGCATAGTCTCATCTCTACCTCAGTCTAACTCTGTATATACCGTGAAGCAGCCGGACTTTTATCCAGAATATTTACGCAATACCCTATCTGATATGTAAAATGGTCAGCGTATCAAGCTTTGATCCAGGCGATCGCTTTATGGCCATTACAAAACGGCGACTACCGACATTTTTACAGTTTGGCAAAAGTTCCAATCTTTCCCAAAAACTCATGCTCATTGGGTTAGCCATCACCCTATTTTTCATCTTCCTGGCATTCTTCGCTCCCCTATTCCAGGCTTGGGGATGGCTGCAAAACCCGAAAGATTTTCTCTCTAATCCAATTCACGAGACACCCTCAGCTAAACATTGGTTTGGCACTAGTCGCCTGGGTTACGATGTCTTCTCCCGGACATTGTTCGGCGCTCAAGCTGCCTTACAGGTGGTGATCTTGGCAACAGCACTGAGTATGATTATCGGTGTGCCTCTGGGGATGCTGAGTGGTTATCTCGGCGGTAAATTGGATAAAGTGTTGCTGTTTTTGATGGATAGCATCTACACTTTACCGGGGCTACTGCTGTCTGTGACACTGGCGTTTGTGGTAGGGCGTGGGATATTAAATGCAGCGATCGCTATTAGCATTGCCTACATCCCCCAATATTATCGCGTTGTTCGCAACCACACTGTTAGTGTGAAAACTGAAGTCTTCATCGAAGCAGCTCAAGCAATGGGCGCTTCCACTTGGGTTGTGCTTTCTCGTTATCTATTTTTCAACGTCATTCAAAGCGTACCCGTCCTCTTTACACTCAATGCTGCTGATGCAATTTTGGTGTTGGGCGGTTTGGGCTTTTTGGGGCTAGGACTTCCCGAAGAAGTGCCAGAATGGGGACATGATTTAAAACAAGCCCTAGAAGCTCTACCTACTGGCATTTGGTGGACTACGCTTTTTCCTGGTTTAACCATGACATTCATGGTGGTAGGGTTATCACTACTTGGTGAAGGGTTAAACGAATTTGTCAATCCCCGATTACGGAGAGAAAATAGAATCCGAAAATAGTTAGTAAACAGTGGACACTTATCAGTCAACGGGCTAATCATTAATAACTAGTAATTTGATAACTGGAGAGATTTGTGTGAAAGATAACCTGACGTTAATTGCCGCCGCTACTGGTGGGTTTATCCTTTCTGTTGCCCTGGCTGGCATCTTAAGAGGTGCGCCAGTTACAGCTTGGCAAGAGCAATCGAGTTTCCGCACCACGACTTTTGCTAATTTACAGAAATCGGAGTTGAAAGCTTCGCGTATTCTTCCAGGCGGAGATGCTACGCAAACAGATCGGGGATGAAAAAAAATGAACTAAAGAATAGGGAATAGCTGTTCAGCAATGCCCAATCACAAATGACAAATGACAAATGACAAATGACAAAATTCAAGTAATTGGCATTGATGTGGGGGGAACAGCAATTAAGCTGGGGCGGTTTACAGCCGATGGAACTTGTCTGCAATCTTTGACTATGGCGGCTCCCCAGCCGACAACGCCGGAGGCCGTGCTGGCGGTGCTGGTAGATGCGATCGCGCAAATTGATCCAAATAATGAAACTTTTGCTATTGGTGTTGGGACTCCTGGCCCCTCTGATGCAGCAGGACGCATCGCTAAAATCGCCATCAACTTACCTGGATGGATCGATGTGCCTTTAGCAGACTGGTTAGAAGCTAAAATTGGCAAACCGACTGCGATCGCTAATGATGCCAATTGCGCTCTTTTGGGAGAAGCTTGGCTGGGAGCCGGTCGTCAATTTCAAAATTTGATTCTCCTAACTTTAGGAACTGGGGTTGGTGGTGCGATTATCCTCAATGGCAAACTATTTATTGGACATCAGGGAGCCGCCGGGGAATTGGGTTTAATTTCATTAAATCCTAATGGACCAATTTGTAATAGTGGCAATCAAGGCTCTTTAGAACAACATGCCTCTGCTACTGCCATTCGCCGCCGCACTCTCAAAGAACCCATCGAATTGGGTGTTCTTGCTCAACAAGGAGAAGCCGCAGCATTGACTTTTTGGCAAGAATATGGTAAAAACCTGGGAATTGGCTTGACGAGTTTGATTTATGTACTCACACCGCAAGCGATCGTCATTGGTGGCGGTATAAGTGGCAGCTTTGAGTTTTTCTTACCAGCAGTGAAGGCAGAAATTGAGAAGCGAGTGCAGCCTTTATCACGAGATGGTTTACAGATTTTGCCAGCAGAGTTAGGCAATTTTGCTGGGATCGTGGGTGCAGCTAGGCTGGCATTACAACACTATTCGAGATTTTAGATTGTGTAATCTCAGTTATATATATAGCTTGGCGATCGCTTTATTTGCTTTGAAAATTGGCGAATAGCGATCGCTTGCAAGCCCTGCGCCTCGACACAAACCTTGCAATCGCTCACAATAACCTGTAAGAGTGCGCTAAAAATTAGAAGAAGCGATCGCAGAACTGGAAATAGCTGTTCGCCTCGATCTTTCGAAAGAACTTAGAAATTTATAGGAATGAGGAACAAGGTTATTAGGGGCGTTTATTTGATGGGTAGGATATTCTCATGACTTCTGAATAACGAGAAATCTTTGAGCCACAGTTCTATCAAAAGGATGAATTGAGTTTTTTCCCAGTTGTCAATATTTGTTGTTAAACTAATACTGAATATTTTTTTAACTTAATATAAGAATTAATTACTTAACCAATGGTAGATGCCAAAATCTATAAAAATATAGTGTAATTAAATTGTTAATTTTTTCCTAACTTCCTTTTACTTGCGTTATCTTTTGCTTACGTGATTTTAATACTACCTTTACATTATTCCTTAAGTATAATTCTGGGATAATACAGAATACCCTCTTCTGTTAGGTAATCCGTAGTAATATAGTCGGTTTAAGAGAAAAACTTATCATAAATAACCCGCTTAACACTTTTGCATAAAAATTAATAGGGTAGAATAACTGAATATTGCTCAAATATTTTAAAATTAAAAGCAGGATTTTTTAATGATCGGCTTAAATAATTCAGAAAACGACACAGTTAGCAGCACAGCATCCACTAAGAGGCTGGCAAGAGCGATGATGGTTTCTGGTGGGGAGTTCTCACTGATATTAGCTTGTTGTAACAGTCTTGAAAGACAGCAGCAAGTGCTAAATCTGTTAACAGAATTTTCATCAACAGATATCCACGAAATCTTGCTCTTACCTGCGGCTGACACATTGTATACAGCAATTACAAGTTCAATTGGTGCTACTCAACCCGAAGCTTTGATGGTACGGGGTTTAGAATCCGTAGTAGAAATTAACCAACTAATCATCAGTACCAACATCATGCGAAATGAGTTTCGGAAACAGTTTCGGTTTCCCTTGATGTTGTGGGTTAATGATGAAATTCTACGCAAGCTAGTCTGGTTAGCACCAGATTTCAAAGACTGGGCAGCAAGTACTATTAGATTTGATGTATCTCACAATCAGTTAGTTGGATCTGAACAACGAGCCATCAGCGCCTAATATTGGCTGAGATTACTCAAAATATTTGTAGATGCTAGGTTGAGCCGGGCAAAATCGAAACTACGGTTCTGTTCAATTATTTATAAAATTACTTTTATTTGACCTTCGCTTACCCTAACTTCTCATGGGACATGGAAAACCTTGCTTCCATTTTTCTGTGATGCGAGGATATGGTGTACACATAAGTCCTAAAACCTCGTTTCATAAGCTTTTCCTCGTTCTCATCCTCTACATCGGAACGAAACAAGCTATTTTCCCAGATAGAGACGTGGCAGAGAATCCACAACAAACTTTCTATACAATGCAACGCTTCTGAGCTATTCCTAGATTGCCGTAGCATATAGGGCAATACAGTTCAGATAAGACCAAAACACTTGTAGAGACGGCGATTTATCGCGTCTCAAAACCCACGATTTTGTACAAATAGCGCTTAACTCAAGCGTATTGGGATATATGGCGTTTTGATTGAGTGCAATTTTCATCCAGAATTTGTATAAGGAACAAACAATTAGTACATCAGCGTCTGTATTTATATCTGTTTCAGGACAAATATACTAAATTAATTCCAACTGGTGAAGTACTGGAATTATATATTTTATTGCCTATACGTGGTTGGATACTATTTCCCAGTTCTATAACTCTTGAGTAACATCACTATATTACGATGAAAATCATGCTGAAAAAATACCTTAACACCAATCAAGCACGAATTTTTACTGCTTTGATTTTGACTGGAATTTTGTCTGTAACTAGCAGTTTAACGCTTATCAAAGATGCGACGGGCGCTTCTGCTAACTTCTCGTTAGAAACAAACAATGAAGTCCTCAAAGATAATATTAAACCAAATCGCTTGCCACGTCCAGTAGCTAAGGCGGTACTGCGAGATTTAGCCCGCAAACAAGGAATTTTTACTAGCCAACTGCAAATTATTGATTATAGTCAACAGACTTGGCGCAATGGTTGCTTGGAACTGCCCCAATCGGATGAAATCTGCACCCAAGCATTAGTTCCTGGTTGGCGGATTGTGGTGTCTAATGGCAAACAAAATTGGGTTTATCATACCAATAACAACGGGCGATCGCTGCGTTTAGCTTCGGCAAATACTCCCTCAGACAATCTGCCAGGTAAATTACCTGCGTCTGTAAAAAATGCTGTTTTGCAAGTTGCATCCAGACGTTTGCAACAGCCAATTTCTCAACTAACCATCATTCAAGCTCAATCGCAAACTTGGAGAGATAGCTGTTTAGAGTTAGCTAATGCTGATGAATTCTGTACTCAAGCTTTGGTATCTGGCTGGCGAGTAGTTGTTGGTGGGGTTGAGCAAACCTTGGTTTATCATACTAATCAAACAGGTTCCGCAGTCAGACTGAACCAAAGGGCTAACGAAGGTACACTGGCCCCTGTGCAAATTCCAGCCAGCGAGTTACCACCACCGTTAGATCGAGATATAGTATTTCGGCAAATCTCCAGTGGCGGTTTTGCTGGCAGAACCTACCAAACTGTCTTACTCAAAGATGGGCGATTGATTCGCGTGCGGATTGGTGATGCCAATGATTCGGAACGCAGCGTTCGCAGCGTTTCTGTGCAACAGGTGCAACAATTTCAGAGATATTTGGAACGCTCTAATTTTAGTAAATTCCAAAATTTGAGTTACCCAGCCCCCAGTGGTGCTGCTGATTATATCACCTTCACTCTTACCAGCCAAAAGGGTACAGTTCAGTACAATGATATTTCTCGAAATAACCTGCCAACGAATTTACAAGCAGCAGTCAAAGCCTGGAATCAACTCGTAGCCAGCGCCCAATAAATGATAAACCTCAGCAATGAGATTAAATAGCGATTGTTTTAGCGTTTACAATCAAAACGATCGCTATTCATGCTGATTGTTCATAATTTGATGATATCTCTAACAAATGATGAAAAGGTTTGTAAAGTGGTGTGTTGAGTTTCATTCTTGGTGGAATATTCGCCAAAGCAGAAAGTCGGGGTTATTTGCCGTTATCGTTACCTTGAGTGTGGTAGCTACGGTGATGCTATCGTTCCCATTGAACGCTCAAACTAATCTACCGCCAAAACTGGCATCTGAGTTAAGGGGGGTGTGGTTAACAAATATTGATAGTGATGTGTTATTTGAGCGCGATCGCCTCAAGGGATCTTTGCAACGCCTAGATGAACTCAATTTTAACACCATATATCCGGCGGTTTGGAATTGGGGATATACATTGTATCCCAGCAAAGTTGCCCAAAAAGTAATTGGGCGATCGCTCGATCCCACACCCGGATTGCAAGGGCGAGATATCCTCAAAGAAATTGTCGATGTGGGACATCAAAAAGGGCTAACAGTGATTCCCTGGTTTGAATTTGGCTTCATGGCACCAGCAGATTCTCTATTAGCTAAAAATCGCCCCCAATGGCTCACTAGTCGCAGCGACGGGACTCGGATTGTCAAAGAAGGCACGCATAACCGTGTTTGGCTAAATCCCTTTCGCCCAGAAGTACAACAATTTATTCAAGATTTAATCGTTGAAATTGTCAGAAACTACAATATTGACGGCATTCAATTTGATGACCATTTTGGCTTACCATCAGAATTAGGTTACGATGCCTACACAGTGGCACTTTACAAAAAAGAACACCGTGGTAAAGCTCCTTCCAAAAACTCTAAAGATCCAGAATGGGTGCGTTGGAGAGCTAACAAAATCACCGAGTTTATGAAACGGGTATTCAAAACCATCAAAGCTACTAAAAAAGATTGCCTAGTTTCCGTTGCACCCAATCCTCAACGTTTTTCTTACGAGTTCTTTTTAGCGGACTGGCAAAAGTGGGAACGGCTGGGAATCATTGAAGACTTAGTTTTGCAGATATATCGGGATGATTTGAATGTTTTTGTTAACGAATTAGAATATCCAGAAGTGAAAGCGGCAAAGAGCCATATTCCAGTGAGTGTGGGCATTTTGGCTGGGTTAAAAAACCGAGATGTGCCGATGCAACAGATTCAGACACAAGTGCAAAAAATCCGCGATCGCAATTTTGCTGGAGTCTCTTTCTTTTTCTATGAAACCCTCTGGAATATGAGCAAAGAAAAGCCACAAGAGCGTCAAACTGGCTTCCAGAAGATTTTCCCCACATCAACGGCTTACCCAAATTTACTAGCGGGTTGGAAACCATTTAGTTAAGAGTCATTAGTCATTAGTCATTGGTCATTGGTCATTAGTCATTGGTACTAATGACTTCGATTTCTCCACGGTCTTTTTATGAAAACGAGCGAAGCGTTGAGTCGGTGAATACTCTAAAAATTTGGGATGTTACTCATGATCAGACGCTTACACAGCCGTAAAATTTCTTTAGTGGCTATGCTGGCGCTTGTGATATGCCTTACTCTGGTAAGCGTGCGTTCATTTGGGCAAACAATTATGACATCAGCACCCCAACTGCTCACCGATCCATTTTTACAACTACCAACTGAAACCTCAGTGCAAGTAGTTTGGTTTACTGAGTTTGCTGGTGTTAACCACACAGTAACTTATGGTGAAAATCTTAAACAAACTGCTAAGGCAAATACTACTAAACTCAGTCGCACTCGTGAAGACCAGCAATCAAGAGTTGGAAACCAAACTAAAGACGGTGAAGTTTATCAAAAACCAGTTCAGCGCGACATTTGGCGACATGAGGCTGAGGTAGGTGGGTTAACTCCTGGTGTGCGGTTAAACTATCGGGTTACGAGTGTGCGAGAAGACGGCGAGAGTATTAACAGTGATGTTTTTACCCTTGCAGCTACTCCCAAACCAGATACACCACTAAAAATTTTACTTACCTCAGATCATCAATTAAAGCCGATGACAGCAGCGAATCTGCAAAAGGTGGTAGAAACAGTTGGACGAGTTGATGGGGTGTGGTTTGCGGGTGATTTGGTTAATATTAGCGATCGCGCCTCAGAATGGTTTGATGATAATAGTGGTGGTGCGTTGTTTCCCGGCTTACAAGGTCGTGCTACTTATGAAATGACGCACAACGACATTAAGACAATCTACACTGGTGGACAAATAATTCAACACGCACCCATGTTTACTTGCATTGGTAATCATGAGGTGATGGGGCGATTTGCCAGGATGGGAAGTTTAAATGATGAATTTGATGATACGATTCCCCGCGTCGTTGCTCAAAAAATTTATCGAGACAAATCTTTAATAGATAATTCTTTTAATACTAATACCTACGAAGAGATTTTCTCTTTACCAAAAAGTAAAGAGGGTGGAAAAAGGTATTATGCAGTCAGTTTTGGGGATGTGCGTTTAGTGGTACTGTACGCTACGAATATGTGGCGGACTCCCAACTTAGATAGAAAGCGCAGGGGTAGATATCAGGAAGCTGAAAAGGATTTAAATAATCCTGAAAATTGGGGTTATGGACAGCTAATTTATGAGCCAATTGCTAAAGGGAGCAAGCAGTATAATTGGCTAGAAGCAGAACTCAACAGCCCTGAATTTAAACAAGCAAAATACAAAGTTGTGATGTTCCATCATCCACCCCATACTCTGGGTGATAATATTGTCCCTGCTTATACAGAACCTGTTCAAATAATTGAACGAGATAGTAATAATATTAAAGCTGTGCGTTACGAATACCCGAAAGATGCAGATTATATTATCCGTGATGTTGTGCCTTTATTAGAAGCGGCTAATGTGCAATTGGTATTCTATGGGCATTCTCATTTGTGGAATCGTTTTGTTAGTCCCAGTGGAATGCACTTTTTGGAAACATCTAATGTGGGCAATACTTACGGCGCTGCTTGGGGTGACAGAAAGCGAGAAGTGCCAATTGGATATCAAGAGGATTATGTTAAGGTTGGCGATCCCAATGGTTTAGAACCGATAGTGCCCACAATTGCCCCTTTGTTGGGTGAAGATGGAAAGGCAATGCCTTATATTTCGAGTAATAATATTACGGTTTTTAGTATTTTTGATACCGGGGCAGGGACAATAAGTAGTTATCGCTTTGACACTCGCAAGCCTGATTCGGAAGTAGTGAAGTTTGATGAATTTAAGTTGAAATATAGCAATCCTATTTGATTTGTGAAAATCGTTAGCTTCAGATCCCCGACTTCTTCAAGAAGTCGGGGATCTTGTTATTCGCGAATGATTTAGGATTGCTAAAGATTGGCGATCGCATCGGCAACTTGTCCAGAAACAAAGGGCAAAATAGCCTGACTCTTCGCCTGTACTTTACCTTCAGTAAATACCACTAAGAGATAAGGGCGCTGTTCTGGTAACTCAATATACGCTGCATCATGGCGAACTTGACTTGTCCAGCCTGCTTTTGACCAAATTTGAGCATTTTTAGGAAGTCCACTACCTAAGAAACCTGTTACTTGATTTTCCTCGGTGTCAGTGGGTAAATCGTTGAGAGGACGTTTCAGTAAAGCCATCATTGCTTGCGATCGCGCACTTGAAACCGCCACCCCACCTACAATACTATGCAATAACCTAGCGATCGCATTTGTTGTCAACATATTGCGATTTTCTAGTAACTCTCCCGCAAACGCCCGTTCCCGTCCATAAGGCCCATCACCCCAAGTTTTTTGACAGACGTTAATCGTCTCCATTTCTTCCCAACCCAAAGATTGATAATAGCGGTTAACGATATTACGCTGATATTTCCAGGTTTCAAAGGGCCCGGTTGGTAATTCTGGCCCAGATGTAGTACCACTTAAAATATCCACAACCAAGCTGGTAGCATCGTTACTAGAATCGACAATCATATCCCGCAAGGCGCGTTCCAACTCCTTGGAAGTTTGACTCATGCCTTTTTCTAGCCATTCATTTACCGCCACCAGGTAAAATAGCTTGACTACACTGGCGGGATAAATCCGTTCAACACCGCGATAAGTAAAACCACGGACTGGATGATCCCAAAAAGCGTTGGGAGTCAGCGCCCCACCAGTATTTACTCGCACTGGTGGATCGTAAACAACCCAAGTCAGGGCAATTTGATTCCGGGCTAAAGTCGGAAATGCTGCCCAAGTTGCATCTAAAATGCCATTACCAATATTTTCGAGTTGTTCGTCTTTATTAAAAAAAATCATTCTCTAATAATGTCCTTTAATCTAAAATCCGAAGTCCAAAATCCAAAATTAGGAGAGTATCAGTGTTTAGCTGACCTAAATTTATATGATTCTCCTGAATGTACACGTTTAGCAACTCAATCTGCATCTGGGAGGCATTTGTGGGTAACATCAAATCGTCAAAATTTAGCGGTCGAGGTGTATTTGTGTGAAGATGACTATCCGGGATGGTTATCTATTTCAGATTTTGATTCATTACAACCTGCTACTGTACCTTATCAGGCTGCAACATTTTCTGAATCTGAAATTAAGAAACTCCTCGCAGAAGTCATCGCTTTTGCCCAAAAAGCGATGCAACAATCAAATTATTACCTTTGGGGTGGTACGGTTGGGCCAAATTATGATTGTTCTGGGTTGATGCAGGCGGCGTTTGCTTCGGTGGGGATTTGGCTACCTAGAGATGCCTATCAACAGGAAGGATTTACCCAACCAATTACGATTGCAGAACTAGCAGCCGGGGATCTGGTATTTTTTGGAACTAACCAAAAAGCAACCCATGTCGGGCTTTATTTAGCTGATGGTTATTACATCCATAGTTCTGGTAAAGATCAGGGACGGGATGGAATTGCGATTGATATTCTCTCGGAACAGGGAGATGCTGTTAGTCTGTCGTATTATCAGCAGCTGCGAGGTGCTGGTAGAGTTTTTAAGAGTTACGAACCACAGAGACGCTGAGGGCGCTGAGGCTTATGAGGAGTGGGTTGGTTGATCAAGGGTTGAGTGAGGAGAATGGGACGATTTCGACTATTGTCCCAGATGTTTCGGTGGTGGTGCCGATACATGATGAGGTGGAAAGTTTGCCGCTTTTATTAGAAGCGATCGCATCTACTTTATCTTCTAGTCAGGTAAATTATGAAATCATCTGTGTGGATGATGGTTCTACAGATGGTTCCGGGGATTTTTTGAAAAAAGAGGCGCAAAACCGCACTGATTTAAAGGCGGTAATTTTGCGTCGCAATTACGGACAAACTGCGGCGATGGCTGCTGGATTTTATTATGCAGCCGGGAAAGCGATCGTTACTTTAGATGCCGATCTCCAAAATGATCCGGCTGATATCCCTATGTTATTAGCAAAGCTGGATGAAGGTTACGATTTGGTAAGTGGTTGGCGGCAAAAACGCCAAGATGGTGCTGTAAATCGGTTACTTCCTTCCAAAATTGCTAACTGGCTAATTCGTCGCACCACTAGCGTGAATATTCATGATTATGGCTGTTCGCTGAAAGCTTATCGTGCAGAACTGTTGGCAGATATGAACCTCTACGGTGAACTACACCGATTTTTACCCGCTTTGGCGTACATCGAAGGAGCTAGAATTACTGAAATACCAGTGCGTCATCACGCCCGTCGTTTTGGTCGCAGTAAGTATGGGATTTGGCGGACATTCCGGGTGTTGATGGATTTGTTAACTATTCTATTTATGAAAAAGTTCCTCACCCGGCCGATGCACGTTTTTGGGCTGTTGGGCTTGATTTCAATGGTTTCAGGCACAGCGATCGGAATTTACTTGACTTTTGTCAAATTAGCTTTAGGTGAGATGATTGGCAATCGCCCCTTGCTAAGTTTAGCTGTTCTCCTGCTAGTAACTGGGGTGCAGTTATTTTGCTTCGGTCTTTTAGCAGAATTGCTCATGCGTACATACCATGAATCCCAAGGACGGCCTATCTATCGCGTGCGAGAAGTAGTAGCAAAAATTGTTAAGTAACGTAACAATAGTAGTCATTGGTCATTGGTCATTGGTCATTGGTAAATAGTTAAGAGTAAATATCGGTTGACTCTAGACGAAGGACGAAGGACGAAGGACAAATGACAAAACCTCATTAAATTGCATCTACCTTGAAAGCACTTAATACTTTTGACACCGAACTGCGGCGCAACCTGCTGATTTTATTTACGGCAGGTTTATTATTCTGGTCGAGTTTGTCTTCGCTCTTACCAACCTTACCGCTTTATATCGATGATGTGGGCGCAAGCAAACAAGAAATTGGGATTGTGATGGGCAGTTTTGCCATTGGTTTATTGCTATTTCGCCCGATGCTAGGACGGTTAGCCGATGAACGTGGTCGAAAAATTGTCTTGTTGATTGGTACGATAGTAGCTGCGATCGCACCCTTTGGTTACTTGGCAACTCAATCAATTGGGCTGTTGATCCTGGTGCGGATTTTTCACGGTATTAGCGTTGCTGCTTTTACAACTGGCTACAGTGCCTTAATCGCAGATTTAGCTCCCGCAGAAACTCGTGGCGAAATCATTGGTTACATGACCCTAGCAACTCCCCTTGGTTTAGCAATTGGCCCTGCCTTGGGTGGGTATTTAGAAGCTATAAGTGGTTACGGAATATTATTTCTGGTATCTGCGGAATTGGGTTTTTTCGCTCTCTTGGGAATTGTACAAGTCATAAATCCGCCAGTGCATACACAAGAGCAAACTGAGGCAGAAAATCGCAATTATTGGCAAATTTTGAGCAGTCCACAGGTGAAAGTTCCAACTATAGTTATGTTGCTGGTTGGTTTGTCTATCGGTGCTGTACATACCTTTGTCTCGTTGTTCCTCAAATCCAGTCAGGTAGACTTCAATGGCGGACTGTTTTTTACAGCTGCGGCAATTTCTAGTTTTAGTATCAGGATATTTGCTGGTAAGGCAAGCGATCGCTTTGGTCGTGGTTTATTTATCACCTTTGGTATTTTTTGTTATGTTTTAGCGTTAATACTGCTGTGGCAAGCTTACAGCCCGATGGTTTTCTTATTGGCTGCGATCGCTGAAGGTGCTGGTGGTGGTACACTAATCTCGATGATGATCGTGATGATGACAGACCGTTCACTGCCAGAAGAACGGGGGCAAATTTTTGCTCTATGCATAGCTGGACTTGACCTAGGAATTGCGATCGCTGCTCCTCTTTTGGGCATCATCGCAGAACAAGTCGGCTACCGCGATATGTTTGGCTATGGTGCTGCGATTACTTCTGTTGCACTTGTTATCTTCGTCACCCAGTCGAGCAAAAACCTATCCAACTCCCTGCGCTTTGCACTAGGTCTAGCTCCAGATGTTTATGCCTTGAAAAACTTAAAAGTTAGGAGTGAAGAAATTTAATTCCTCACTCCTAACTTTTGACTCTTAGCCTGATAAAACGGGCGAGGAGGGATTCGAACCCCCGACACCGTGGTCCGTAGCCACGTGCTCTAGTCCACTGAGCTACACGCCCTCACCGACAATCTATATTAACACTTCTAACTAAATGACGCAAGATAATTTTCTATCTAATTTTGCCAGCTTAACTCATCTAGATCAACACGGACAGGCACAGATGGTAGATGTGTCTGATAAAGCACCTACCATACGGCAAGCAGTAGCTGCTGCCAATGTGCGAATGTTGCCAACAACCTTCGCTGCTATTCAAGCCGGAAATGTCCCAAAAGGTGATGTGTTAGCAACTGCAAGATTGGCTGGGATTATGGCAGCCAAGCAAACAGCCGCTTTAATTCCTCTATGTCATCCGTTGCCTTTGCAAAAAATAGCGGTCGAAATTATACCCGATCCGCAACTACCTGGTTATCAAATTCAAGCCACAGTCAAAACTAAAGCTGAAACTGGTGTAGAGATGGAAGCTTTAACTGCTGTTTCTGTGGCTGCGCTGACTTTATACGATATGGCAAAAGCTTTAGAAAAGTCGATTCAAATTGAATCAATTCGTTTAATAAGCAAGAGTGGCGGGAAATCAGGAGATTATTTCCCGCCAGAACAAGAACCTAGATTATCTCACCTATAGTTTTGTTGAGATCGGCTGGGCTATTAAACTCTTCATCATCTGGCAGTTTCTCTAACAGAGAAATAATCTCCTTATCTGCCCCTTGCTTTTTAGCGTGCTTAATTAAGTCTTTCTTTCCAGCAGGGTAGTCAACACCTTTTAAGTGTTTTTGCATTTCAACTGGGTTTGCCTTAGCCATTTTTATCCACCTCTAAAGGTTCTTTCCATATTCACTAGTGGATATATTTGCTCCCTCTATCAAACAGATGAATCATTTTTAACTGAGATAACTTAAAAGGTCATCCACTAGGTTGATGAATTATGTTTGGGGAATGGGGCATTGGGAAGAGGCAGAGGGGCAGAGGAGCAGGGAGCAGAGGGGAAAGAGGCAATTTTGTATTCTCTCCCCTGCGCCCTACTTCTTCCGGTTGTCAGGGTCTAATAGCAACCACTGCCACAAAAACCTTAGAATAAATAGGGTGTATTTAAATCTGTAACAAATATTTATGCCTCCTCGTTGGCCTCGCAAACCCGATCGCAAAGACCCTGATTATCGTAAGATCGATGACCGGATGAACTTTGCCACCCATGTAGCGATCGCTGCTACGATTAACTCTGGCTTGTGGTTTTTCCACATTTTGAAAGGCACTACCTGGGAGTGGCTGCCTTGGGTGACTTTAAGTTGGACAGGAATAGTGTTAGCGCATCTGATTTATATTAGTGCGATCGCTAACTACACCGAAACTCCATCAAAATCCACCTGAAGATGGATTACTCATGCTAGGGCGATTGTAACCTCTGGTAGTAGGATTAGCCTTTTAATTGAGTGATAATGTAAAAAAGCCTGAGATTTCGCACTTTTTCTTAATGTAGGGTTATTTTTATGGCTAAGACTAACACCACAGAACTACTGGAAGCCCTAGCAGCTGAAATTGGCGAAAATGTCTACATAGACATTGCCAAATGGCATCTTTATCTGTCCAATGCCAAACTGCATACTCTTGTTGCCGAACAACTGTATCCTTTAATTACTTCCAACAGCGTAAATGAAGACCAAGTTTTAAAAGTCTTGGAATCGATTTCAGTAAAAATTGGCGGCGGTAGAAGTGAAATTCCTTTAATCGATTTACTGCCACTACAATGCCAGGTTAATTTAGTTGATATTTTGGAAAAATATCAACGTGAGTTCTAATCATTAAAACCCAGATTATCTTAGGTTGACAATTTTATTAATCAGCATTTCCTAATTCGATTTTAGTTGCTGAATTAGGTGTATATTTGCTGTCTCTATTTTATAAAAATTAACTCTACAGATACATACAGATAAATCTCGTGTAATTTCTGTGTGGATTTCTGATAAAAATTTCCTTTATCGATTAAGGGATATCCGCGTTCAAAATCAGTTTAGATTTGAGCGAGTTTATATTGAAACTCGCTTTGAACTTTCATGCAAACTCATTGAGGCAATTTCTATGCTTTTACAAGTCAAAGATAGTGGCGAATTAGTCAAGATTGTTGAAATTCAGGAATTACTTGACCCGAATAATGATGTTGTTCATGCAAAAGATCAAGAAGGTCAAGAAGAACAGCAACCTGAAAGTTTTAAAAAAGAAAATCTCGTTTTTCCTTCAGGTGAAGTTTTACCACGCTGTTGGTTAGATGCCGACTATAGACACGACAACGGTTAATTATTAAAGTAGGGTAGCACAGCTATCCTACCCTACTATGTGCCAGATTATGAGGCAGCTTTTTCTCCTACTGTCACCGTTTCATTCTGCTGAAATTTCGGGAAAAATGTCTTAGCAATCCAGTCAGTCAAGATATGAGACAGTAATCCCATAGGGCCAGCAAACAAACATAGTGCAAGGGAATGAATTGTCCAAATACCTGTTTTTTGCCCTTCCCAATAAATCCAACGGCCGACGAATAAATCCATCACTAAGAAGTGAATCCAACCTGTTGCAGCAGCCGTTTCATCTGCAAAGAATGTAGCGATATCAGCTAATTGGGGATTCGATAAAGCTTGGGCATTTTCTGGCGTAATGCTGATGATAAACAAATACAAATATGCACCAGCTAATAGCACAAAGGGCAAATATGATGACATTATCTGCCGTGTAACTTTCCAGTTTGGCAATAAAATCATCAACGCCCAAAATGGCAAAACGAAAAGGTTGGCGACGTTAAATAGTTGAGAGATCGTCATATTTTTGTAAGATGAAGAGTTTTCAGTTATTATTTGTTTTGAATTAACTAATTATTCTTAACTTGTATCTCTCACGATATAGATCCCCGACTTCTTTAAGAAGTCGGGGATCTGACTATACTTATAAAGCTACAAGTTGAGATTCGATTTCTGAAGATTTCAAATCACGTCCAATAAAAACTAAGCGGGTTTGCCTAGCTTCTTCGGGTTTCCAGGGGCGATCGTAAAATTTATCAAATCTGGTTCCTACGCCTTGCATCACCAAACGCATAGATTTATTTGGCACTGCCACAAAGCCTTTAATCCGGTAAATTTCTTGTTGTTGTGCTAATTTCTCTAACTGCTGTTGCAGCTTTTCTGGATCAAAGGTACGATCCAAAACTAAATTAGTTGAAATAATTTCTTCGTCGTGATTGTGGTCTTCTTCGGTATCGTGATGACTAGGACGAGAATCTAAATTGTCTTCAACTGCGGCTTGGAATCCTAATAATATAGATGCGTCTAGTTGAGAACGATCGCTCTCGACAATCTTCACCACTCTAGGCAACTCTTGCTTAATTAATTCCTCAACTCTGGCTTTTGTCTCGGCATCTACCAAGTCAATTTTATTTAACACTACTAAATCTGCACAAGCAAGTTGGTCTTCAAACAGTTCTTGCAAGGGTGTTTCATGTTCTAAATTATCATCTGCTTGTCGTTGGGCTGCGATCGCATCTGGATCGCTAGCAAATGTCCCTGCTGCAACCGCTGCACAATCTACCACGGTAATCACAGCATCCACAGTGGCGGCGTTACGAATTTCTTGCCAACGAAAAGCCTTCACCAATGGTTTTGGTAAGGCTAAACCAGAAGTTTCAATCAAAATGCAGTCAATGCTATCTCGCCGCTTGATTAACTCCTGCATCGTCGGATAAAACTCTTCCTGCACGGTGCAGCATAAGCAGCCGTTGGTTAATTCAAAGATATTAGTGTCGCCCTCACCATCTTCTGGGCAAACTTGACAGGATTTTAATAATTCCCCATCAATACCGAGTTCGCCAAATTCATTGACTAAAACGGCAATGCGACGACCTTGGTTGTTTTGTAGCAGGTGGCGAATTAGGCTGGTTTTTCCACTACCTAAGAAGCCTGTAATCACTGTGACAGGAATTTTCGTTGCCATATTTTTGCCTGATTTCCTCAGTATGAGAAGTTTTACGGGTTACAAACTTAAATACTGAGATTAAGCTTGGTTTGAAGATTGACTTAGTTATTTTAAGCTGAAAGTCTATGGTTAGCCGGAAAATCTTGCCGTTTTTGTTGAGTTTAGGTTTGGTTTTGATTCCTCAAATTACTGTGGCGCAAACGGTAGAGGAGTTGGAACAAAAAGCGACATCTGCCGAAGAAGTGAAAAATTATCAAGAAGCTGCTAATATTTGGCGGAGTTTGATTGAACGCGATTCCAAAAACAGCTATGCCTACATCAAGCTAGCAGACATTCTATCTTCCCAAGGCAAGATTGCAGAGACGATTGCTGCTTATCGTCAAGGGTTACAATTAACTCCTGATGCAGCGATTTACCTCAAACTTGGTAATTTTCTGGTTGAAAAGGGACGAACCGCAGAAGCGATCGCTGCTTTTCGTCAAGCTGTCAAACTCGATGCTAAAAGTGATACAGCTTCCATCATTTTAGCGATGAATTTGATAGCAATGGGCAATCCAGAAGAAGCAGTAGTGGCTTATCGTCAAGCCATTAAAATCGAGCCTGATGACGATAATTACAACAATTTAGCCGATACTCTCTTCAAAATAGGCAAACGGGAAGAAGCGATCGCTGCTTACCGAGAAGCCCTAAAAATTAACCCAAAGAGCTATCAAGCATACAGCAGCCTGGGTGATATTCTCGAATATTCAGAAGCAGTCGCAATCTATCGCCAAGTGAGTAAAAATGACCCAAAAAATGAGGTTTATTACGAAAGGTTAGCTGAACTTTCATTAAAGCGCGGTTTTGTAAATGAAGCGATCGCAGCCTACCGCCAATTAATTAAAATCGAGCCTGAAGCTTCAAGGTATGTAGAACTTGGTGATGTGCTGATGACACAAGAAAAACACCAAGAAGCGATCGCTCTTTACCGCCAAGCCGTTGCCGCAAAACCCACTGATTATTATTACAGTAAATTAAATGAAGCACTAGCTCAACACGGAAACCTAGATGAAGCCTTGGCAAATTGCCAGAAGGTGGTAAGAATTGGTGAAGGCAGTTATGACACCTGCTCAAATATTAGCTTGCCACTTTACAAGCAAAAAGGCTTTCCTGCTGTCATGGAATTTTATCAGCCTTTGGCGAATCTAATACCACGTCGCCAAATGGCAGAACTTTACATCAAACTTGGCAGAGATATTTCTTATGGTGAATCTGGTGATGGTTCAAAACAAGAGGCGGCAGCAGTTTTTCGAGAAGTGCTGCAAATAGATCCAGAAAACACTGATGCTCAAGATGCCCTCAAGAACTTAATCGCTTCATAATAAACTATTCAATCTTGTGGAGTGGGCAACATGAGCGCCTTTAGCTTGATGAAAGAATCCCTGTAACTATGAATAAAAGTTGGGTTTTGGCAGTTCATCATTTAATGCCCACTTTCCGATCTCTTGGATTTTGTAATCTACTGGATCGTGCAGAGTGAACGTGCGGAGATTACGCCAATAACGGTCAAAGCCATATTTGGCACTAGTAGCGCGTGCGCCCATAACTTCAAATATCCGGTTGGTAATGTCTAAACCAACTTTAGTTGCGAAGACTTTGGCAGTAGCAACTAAGAGCGCACATTCTGCCCGTTGTTCGGCGGTAAGTGACCATTCCCGCTCCCAAGCTGCTTGTAGTAATTCTCCCGCCTGCTCAGTAAGATAGACGGCTGCTTGGAGATCAACCCAGATTTTGCCATAGTGCTGAAGGATGTAAGGATCTTGGGTTGCACTCTCTACACCTGATGTCAGCCAAGGTTTGGTATTAGTGGAAGTATATGTTTTAGCAGCTTCAAATGCTCCCTGTGCAATTCCCAGGTAGATATTAGCAAGATTCAATTGAGTTAAGCAGGCACGAATAGTATTGAAGGGTTGATTGGCTTTGTCTCTACTACCAAGAATTTCTTCAGGGTATACCAACACATTTTCAAAAGTAACACTACCACTGTCTGTTTGGCGTTGCCCCATATTATCCCAATCATCATGAACTGTAACGCCTTGCCGTTGGGTGGGAATTACCAGAATATTCAATTCACCAGTTTCTTGATGAGTGGCAGTAATCGGCAATATATCCGAGTCTTGAGAGCCTGAGCAAAAACTTTTAATGCCGTTGAGACGGAAATAATCATTTTCTAGTGTCAGAGTAGTTCTTTTATCTAATGGGTTAAGAGCATTGCACCAAAACCAATTGTTGTGAATAGTTTCTGAGTAATATCGCTGTTTTTGCTGTGCTGAACCAAAGATATGAGGGATTACTACACCTAGATGGTGGTAAGAAAAGACGTGAGCAATAGAGCTATCAACTTTGGCAAATTCGCGGGTAATTTGCAGAACAGTAATCCAGCTTTGCCCTAAACCACCGTATTCTGTGGGTACGATCAGTTTCAGTAAGTTGCTTTGGCGCAAGCGATCGCGTTCATACTTTGGTGTGCCCCCTTGAGCATCCCGCTCTACAGCAGTTTGGGCAAATTCTTTTGCTAAAGACTTAGCTAAATCAAGATAATTTTGAGACTCTTTCGTTTCGATTAATTGCATTCTTTACCACTTCTCCTATAACTTTATTGTGAGAAGTAACTATAAATTTGACTGGAAAACTTTGAATTTAAAATAGTTTTGCATCGTGATGTAAGTCAACTTTGTTCCCACATTCAGTTGAATAACTTGACCAAAGATGAGTTCAAAAATATAGCTAATGACAGCAATTATAGCAATGAAAAGCAGTCCTTTAAATGGCTGGCTTTTCCAAATGCTCCGCCTCTAGGTTGGGTTTGCAACGCTCATCGTATCAACTTAAAGAATGTTGGATTTATTAGGGGTAAAGCATTCTGGTAAATGTTAATTCTGAAAGCTTCACCCCAGTAGAGAATGCTGCAATTACAACCAAGGATGGCGCGGGGGATAGACACCATTGAGGAAGTAGTTACCAACAGCGTAGTACTTCCAACGCACGGGATCGTGGAGTGTGTGAGCGCGGGCATTTCGCCAGTGGCGATTGTAGTTGAATTCCTCCAATGTGGACTTAGTACCTGCTAGTTCAAACAATTTGTTGGTAGCTAGTAATGCTGCTTCGGTGGCTAAGGCTTTGGCTTCAGCAACTGCGATCGATGCTTCAACTACCTTGAGTTCTTCTAAACCTGACTCGTTGGCGATGTCAAGAAATTCGCCTGCACGACGCAGCAATGCTTCAGAAGCGTGAACCTGAATTTGGACATTGCCTAAGTTGTACAGTGTCAGGGGGTCTTCGTAACCTTTTTCTAAATTGCTGTCAACCCAAGGGCGAGTATAGTTGCGGACAAAGTGAATGGTGTCACGGACTGCGGCTTTAGCAATTCCCACATCTACGGCGGCTTGGATGATTTGCGCGATCGCACCCATTGGTGTAGCCCGTTCAAAAGCTAAGTAGTGCGGAATCACGTGTTCTGCCTTAACTTTCACATTTTCAATAATGGTAGTGCCGCTAGCAGTGGTACGCTGTCCAAAGCTCGTCCAGTCATCAAGTAGGGTTAGTCCTTCGGCATCTCTTTCGACAAATGCCACCACTGTTTTACCATCTGGATTACTGGCAATGACAGGAACCCAATGTGCTAGCAATGCCCCAGCAGAGTAGTATTTGCGTCCGTTGAGTACGAAGTCAGATCCATCTGGTGTTAATTTTGTCTGCACATCGTTCACAGACTTGGTGCCAATTTCCGAGAAGGCGTTACCAAAGCGTTTACCTTGTAGAACCAAATCAAAGAAGAACTTTTTCTGCTCATCAGTGCCATCCAACCGAACTGCTTCCACCATATAGAGGTGGTTTTGGGGAATTTGACCGAGGCTAGAATCGGCTTCGGAGATGATTTTAATTACTTCTGCTAGAGTTGCATTTGATACAAAAGCCCCACCATACTCTTTAGGAACCGTAATTCCCCACAATCCACTTTGGGAGAACTTTTCTACTTCCTCAGCAGGTAAACGCCGATTTTGGTCACGTTCTGAGTCTCCCTTGGCAAACTCAGCTGCTAATTCGTGAGCGATCGCGATCGCTTCTTTGTCATCCCGAATAATATGCGCCTTCTGGTCAGTATTAATTACTGATGTCATGGTAAAACTCCTTGATTGTGATTGAGTGACTCATAATCGCCACTCCTATGAGACAACGCGAAATACCCATTTGAGGGATGGACATCTTGCCCTTAAACCGAACCCTATGATCTATACTCCAACTAACTCATCAGCTGTCCTACGAGTAGCTTTAAGTTCGCGCACAATCGGAATTACTGTCTTACCAAATGCAGGTAAATCATCTGTGTAGTGTAAGAAGCCACCGAGAATTAAATCAACTCCCGCTTCATGAAACTGGCGAATCTTTTCAGCCACCTGCTCGGCAGTGCCAATCAAGCCTGAACGGAACCCATCGTTGTACTGCACCAAGTCTTCAAAATTGGAATTCGCCCACATTCCCTGACGTTCACGAGTAGAAGCTCCTGCCTGTTTCACTGCTTCACCAAATCCTTTCACCGCTTCTACATCGGCTTGGGCAATAATATCGCGCAATACTTCATGGGCTTCTGCTTCTGTATCTCGCACGATGATAAAGGAATTCAGACCAAATTTAATTTTGCGTCCTTCAAGACTCGCTAATGCAGACACTTCTTCAATCTGCTCTCGCACCCCTTCTATGGTGTTGCCATTCATGAAATACCAATCAGAGACGCGACCAGCCATGCGCCGCGCTGCTTTGGAGTTACCACCTTGAAATATCTCCGGGTGGGGATTCTGATTAACTGGTTTAGGCTTCACCCAACCGCCGTTAATGCGGTAAAAATCGCCTTTAAAGTGAAACTCATCCTCAGTCCACAAACCTTTGAGAACGCGGATAAATTCTTCTGAACGACGATAGCGTTCGTCATGATCTAACCAATGTTCACCATATATAGTGAATTCATCTTTGAACCAGCCGCTAACTACATTCAGAGCGAACCGTCCGTTAGAGAGAAAATCAATGCTAGAGCCGATTTTAGCCACTACTCCCGGATGCCACAATCCAGGATGAACTGCTGCAATTAGCTTTAATTTCTTGGTAACTGGAGCCAAGGCTGATACGGTCGTTAATGCCTCTAACTGATATTCAGCGCCATAGCTAGCGATAAATCTGGCTTGTGCTAGTGCATATTCAAATCCAACTTCTTCAGCAGTCTGAGCTAGTTTAGCGTTATATTCATAAGTCCAATCTGTTCGTTGGGGAATTTTACTAACAACTAACCCACCGCTAACGTTGGGAATCCAGTATGCGAACTTAATATCTACCATAATTGTGTGTTTGTAATTGAAACTGCTGGTTATAAGAGAAGGCAGGAGGCAGGAGGCAGGAGGCAGAAGGCAGAAGGCAGGAGGCAGGAGGCAGGAGGCAGAAGGCAGAAGGCAGGAGGCAGGAGGAAATATTTGGAATACAGACAACAAGAGCAGCCCCAACACTACAAGAGTTGGGGAGTAAGATTCAAAGCTTCTCTGCTTTTAGGAGAGAGGTCAAAGTGTATTGCATCCAAACGAGAATGATAGGGCAAAATTTTGATCAAAATTGAAAGCTTGAGAGCGGCTGGAAACTACTCTGAGTTTACAAGTAGACAATTTCAGGTTCTTATGGTCGTAATATACCATAAGCCGACTGAACTACCGTAGTTTTTAATAAATCAGACTTTATCACGAGAATTTTTCCGATGTCGTGACTTGATATACTTAAATTCCATTTCCATATTCCAAAATGGAATACTGCTCAATTTGGCTGTGTATTTAATTATTATTTTATATTTGCTGGCTATCATCCTGATTCAGTCAGAACAACCAGAAATCAACATTTAACAAAGTTTTGATACTATTCCAGATCGTGATAAGCAACTGATTTTCATGTGTCATCTGCAACTATGCACAGCAGAAATAAATATGGTAGTGTGAACTACTAAACCACGGCAAAAAGATATAGATGCCGTAGTTAAATAGATGTCTCGTAAAAAAAGGCACAGGAAAAAGATTTATGACACTTCAGTTTGGAATTTGGTCGCCGGTCTGTGGTGGATGGTTGCGGGTTGTCAACCATGAGGCTAATTTATCCACTCAAGATTTGGTGAAACTGGCAGTTCAGGCAGACGAGTTAGGTTATGACTTTTATTACATTCCTGAACATTACTTAAATGCAGTTCATGGGCCTAACTATAATGTCGCTGATGCTTGGATTACAGCAGCTTTAGCAAGTTTGAACACCAAGAATATCAAGATTGTTGCGGCTGTACAACCTGGTTTTAAATTGCCTGCGGTCATTGCGAAGCTGAGTGCAAACATTCAAAATCAACTTAGTAACGGCAGATTTGCTCTCAGTGGTATTGCAGGTTGGTGGAAATTAGAAGTAGAAAGCTATGGAGATGTCTGGCTACCCCACAGCGATCGCTACGCGCGATTAGAAGAGTACATTGATGTAATTAAGGGTCTGTGGACAGTAGAAAGCTTTAATTACGTTGGCAAATACTACAATATTGCGGGTGGTATTCTCACGGATAAGCCTACACCAACACCACCTATTTTCATTGCCGGCGAATCAGACAGAGCGATTGACTTAGCGGCTCGTCAGGGAGATTATCTATTTATCAATGCTGATGAACCTGAAAAAACGGCAGCATTGGTGCAGAAAGTGAAAAGATTAGCTAGCGATCGCTACGGTCGTCAGATTAAAGTAGCAATGAGTGCATTTGCGATCGTTCGTGAACATACTGCCGAAGCCGAAGCCAGATTAGAAGCGATTTATCGTTCTGCCAATCAGCAGCAAATCAAGTACTTTCAAGAACAAATCGATCCTAACGTTGTTGCCCACAACAAACTCGATATCAAGCAAACCATTGAAGCTAACCTTGGTTTATCTGCTCAACTCGTTGGCGATCGCTATACTATTCTTAACCGCCTGAAAGAATACGAAGCTGTTGGCGTTGATTTAATAGTACTCAAATTTGAATCTATGTTGGAAGATACTATTCGCTTCCACGAATTAGTTATATCAAAATATACACAGCAGAATAGCTTAATTCCCTTATGAAGAAAGGGAAAGGGGAAAGGAAACCAGGAACTTAAAAGCAGGGGTTTCAAATATGGACACTGATTTTTACCGCACTACGTGTCTTAAAAATCTTATTTTTTATTCTCCAGATTTAAAAATAGGGGCTTTATACCTTGTGGGGAAAAGTTCTTTATCCTTTCCTTTCCCCCTTACCCTTTCCTCTTTTTCCCTTTTTGGTAATTAACAAAGTTTGGGGGTTTAATTCCCCTGCCTCCAAAGGCAGCAAGTTTTGATGCCTAATTAATATCCCCGTTACAAAATTTAATTACGAATTATTTTAAAAATCTTGCCCTACCTAGCATGAATAAAATTAAACTCGAAGATATTACCCTAAACCACATCAAAATTTTAAAAGCAGTAGATGACTGTGGTAGCTTCTCTAAAGCAGCACAAAAACTAGGTTATAGTCAAGCATTAATTAGTAAAAAAGTCAAACAGATAGAGGATTATTTCGGAGTAATTCTGTTAAATCGCTCTCCCGGCTCTATATGCTTGACTAATAAAGGCAAGAAATTGATTTCCCAGACATTTAATGTTGTAGAAACTGTAGAAAATCTGCAAGAAGAATTTCAGGCAACATTTAGCGCTGAAGGTGAAGATTTAATATTGGGGGCTACTAGTTTAATTTTAGAAGTCTGGCTAAAACAATATTTGCAGCGATTTCAGCTTTGTTTTCCAGACAGAAATCTCAAAGAAATTGCGATTAAAGATAGCAGATTTTTTTCCAATTCTCACCTCAGAGAAATAGAGCTACTGCTCAACACTTGCTCTGGATATAAAGAAGAACACCACTGCACTAGATTAAAAACTCATAAAATGCTGTTGTTTGTCTTTGGAGCAAATAAATATTTGAATGAGTATAGCTTAGTTAACATAAATGATATTAATCTGGCTGATCTTGTGCTTTTAGACGAGGTTTATCAAGAACTATCTAAAAATGTATTTTTGAGAAACCAATTAAGCGGCGTATACGTGCTAAACAGTTATAAAGATGTAGTAAATTATGCCTCAAAAAACCAAAAAATAACGATTTTACCTGACTTTTGCCAAGCTGAGATAATAGCTCAATACCAAGTTTTTACTCTGACTATTCAAGATGTTAATGAATATGGTATTTATCTGCATGTTCCTCGCTTTAGTGAGTTGTTAATATCCGCAGAGGGTTTGGTGAGAAGCTTTAGACTCGATCAAGACAATTTGGAAAGCTTTCCTAATATAAACCTAATTTTAAAGAGGTATTCTCCCAAAGAAGAAAATATTCTGAGGATAGGAATTCAGAGAGATTCTATAGGACAGTTTATTGCTGGGTATGGGACTAAGTATATTTCTGATTTACAGAGAGCATCTTCATCATTTGAACAGGCTATTTTCAAAAATATTGAAATTACTCGGAATTTCGAGTTACAAATTCTACCTTTTGACTCTGGCGAACAAATGAACCGACACATGAAGCGGGGAGAGCTAGATATTTGTATTTTAGATGATATTTCTCTCTTGAATAATGGTAGTCAATTCTTTGATGATTTAAGTTTTGGCTCTAAATTAATTGCGATTGCTTCATATAATCTTTTAGGTCAAGATATAAATATTGTTCTGCATAAAGATTCTTCTATAAATACTGTTCAGGATCTCAAAGGGAAACGAATTTCTACCTTATTTGGTTCCAATGCTCATAGGTTCATCATCACTCTTTTTGACCTTTATAATATGGATGTCAGTAAAGATTGTAGATTAGTGAATGAAGATCCTCGTAAAGCAAGTAAGAGTTTGGCAAACAAAACTATAGATGCTTACGTATGCTGTCATACTTTCGCCTCAATTCTAGCAGCTTACCCTTTTGTGAGAAAGCTGCCTTTATCTCACACAAGTAGCTTAAAAATCCCATCAATCAGAGGAATTGTTTGTCGCTCACAGTTCATTAAAGAAAATCCTAAAATTGTAGTTGCTTATTTACATGATTTAGTAGTTGCTAACTATTGGTTTAATTCATCTCCAATCAAAGCAGCAGATTTACTAACTAAAGTGATTGATGTGAGAACAACTCAAGTAAATCAGTTTTTTAATCCTGTATTTGGGAACCGTATCGATCCCACCCTCAAACCTCAATGGTCTTGGTTACTAAAAACTTTAAATCGGAGGTTGGAAGGAAAATATGGTATTTCACTATTTGATGTAGATTTCTGGATAGATGATTATTTTTTAAGACTTGTTTACAATCTACTAAATCTAGATTATCACTTTCACCAAGTTTCTTTTGCAAGTGAATTTTCTAGCAGCTATTTTGTAGAGGAGCAATTTAGCCGACATATAAAAGTTCTCTATGATAAATATGATTTACCGCTACAAGATGAAGATAGCGATCGCACAGCAATATCCAGTTTAGGATGAGGAGCGCACAGAAACTAACTAATTTTGAATCCTAAATCTAAAATCGAATGACTCTTAACTCTTTTAATCATAATTGAGGGGCAATCTCCCCATGCTTGCTTTCACAAATAGAAAACAGTCACAGAGCTATTGCCCCTAAATATTTGAGCGTTAATCGCTCTTATTCCAGAAATACCTGTAAATTATCTTGCATCAGGCTATCTGGACTTAGAATCCACACACCATACTCTGCAATATCAATACCGTTACTCAGCAGTGACGAGTTCAGTACTACCGCGTGTCCGCCGCCGTGTGAGGCTGTTGAACACCATTATACCGATCGCTTTAATCAAATTGCCTTCCAATTCTTGGAACATCTTCATGTTCGTGCCAAAGGCGGCGTTTGCTTCATTAACAATGCGATCGGTTGCCGCATCGTCAAGGGGTAATTCATCCAGAATTTGGCGATATTTCGCTTTAAATCCCTTCTCATCAGGAATTTCTGGAAACTCATAAAAAGCTGTTCCTTGCCCATCAGACAAATTCATCGCCGTTACAGCAATGTTTTTGAGAATTTGTCCCCCAGATAAGTCGCCCAAGTAACGAGTATATGAATGAGCGATTAACAGTTCTGGTTCTGTGGCAGAGATTTCTCGGATGCGCTTTACATAAGCTTCACCTGCGGAAGATAGTTTGATTTGCTCTTTCCAGTTAGCACCAAAGTAATAACTCAGGTCTTGCTCTAAGGTATACTTGCGGTTTAGCTGGGGAAAGTTGATTTTAGAAAGAATTGGGTGCTGGCGGTGCTTTTCCATTTCTTCTTCCATCGCTGAGTAGACGAAGTAGAAGTTAGCAACTAGTTTCCGGTAAGAGTTTTTTTCGACTACTCCTTTTAAAAAGCACTTGACAAAACCTACATTTTCTGCCATTGTGTGGGCTTTCTTAGTGCCTACACGTAATTTGGTTGCTAAATTGCTGCTCATGCTAAATTTCTCAACTTTAAAAAGTTAACTGCCGAGTTTTAATTCACTAACGGCTAAAAAAGCCATTAAAACGTTACCTTAAAACTATTTGATGAGAATTTATATTAAAATTTTTTAAGCTGCGGTGATTTTGTAGTTTTTTACACAGCAATAAAACTACGGTAATATAACTTTACATTCCGGTAGTTTGATTTTCTGTTGTTATAGGCTAACTTTGCTTTCATTCTTAGTTTTCCTAAAAAATATTCATGATGAAATCTAGGTAATATTCCTTACATTCTATTTCTTGTTAATAGCATTGCAAAATGTGAACTAAATATAGATAAAAATCAAGACTCAAGTGAATGGCATAAAAGGAATAATTAGCTAAAATGTGGAGACTTTACTAATAATGTAAAAACCAATACTGACTTTATGAAATATTTACAATTCGAAAGTCTGTAGTTCAGTATAATTACGTAAAGATGGCTTAATTTAGAATGAATTTCTAAAGAGAAAAAGCATGTCAAAATTGCTGAATAAAGTCTTAAGTGCTATTTCTCAGTGTGATTGTGTGGAGTGTTTAAATATATGGTTTCATCTATAACTCGGATACCAGGCATTCCTGGAGATTCTCCTTCCGAAGCTGAAGGATTGGGCAAAGGGATCGAAAGCAGTTTTGGACTGAATTTAATCCCCCTACCGGCAAATCCTTTATTTGGTACCGATGGGATTCGCGGGCGAGTCGGAGAATTGCTGAGTGCGCCCTTAGCATTGCAAGTTGGTTTTTGGACGGGGATTGTTTTACGTAACCATGCTACTCAAATAGGGCCAGTCATTCTCGGACAGGACTCTAGAAACTCCAGCGATATGCTGGCAATGGCTTTGAGTGCAGGGTTAACAGCAGCAGGATTAGAGGTTTGGTATTTGGGATTATGTCCCACTCCTTGCGTTGCTTATCTCACCAGCATCAGTGATGCGATCGGTGGAGTAATGATTTCTGCTAGCCACAATCCCCCAGAGGACAATGGAATTAAGGTTTTTGGTGCTAATGGTGGGAAGTTACCGCAAATATTACAGGCAGAAATAGAAGCGGGACTGCGTGGCAAAATATCACCCATTACTAAAGTCAGTAACTGCGGACGGCATTACTCACGTTCTGAGTTAGTGGGGCATTATGGCGATGCGTTGAAAAAACCCTTGAACGGTGCGCTAAATCTTCAGGGAATGAAGATTGTTTTAGATTTGGCGTGGGGTGCAGCAGTGGGGTTAGCGCCATCAGTATTTACAGAAATGGGGGCAGAGGTGATCTGCTTGCATAACGAAGCAGATGGCGATCGCATTAATGTTAACTGCGGTTCCACTCATTTAGATATTCTTGCCGCCACAGTCCAAGAACACAACGCCGATATCGGCTTTGCCTTCGATGGCGATGCCGATCGCGTCTTAGCAGTAGACAATACTGGCAGGCAAGTGAACGGCGATTACATTCTCTACCTGTGGGGACGGCATTTACAAAAAAACCAACAACTACCAGACAACCTGATTGTGTCTACAGTCATGGCTAACTTGGGCTTTGAAAAAGCTTGGCAACAAATTGGTGGTAAATTAATTCGTACCGCCGTCGGCGATCAATACGTACAAGCCGAAATGCAGCGAACTGGGGGAATGTTAGGCGGCGAACAATCAGGTCATATTCTTTGCCGTCATTATGCTGTAACTGGAGATGGCTTGTTAACAGCCTTGCACATAGCAGCTTTGGTGAAAGAAGCGGGTGTTTCCCTAGCAGAATTAGTAGATCAAAGTTTCCAGACATATCCGCAAATCTTGCGGAACGTGCGAGTTGTAGATCGCGATCGCCGTTTAGGGTGGCAAGATTGCGAACCGGTGCAACAAGCGATCGCTCTTGCTGAAGCCGCAATGGGTGATTCTGGTAGAATCTTGGTTCGCGCCTCTGGTACAGAACCAGTAATCAGAGTTATGGTAGAAGCCGCCAATGCCGAACTTACCAACTACTGGACAAATGAATTAGTTTCAAAAGTCCAGCAACACCTGATGGACTAAGTTAGCTATTATCTCAGCTTTTAACAAACGCCAATTTTCCGTCACAGCTTCTACAAATTAACCAGCCTTGGTTATCTGTAGAAGCTGTGACATTTGTATTTGTATTGTTATATATAGCGGTTATCAGTTAAGTCCAATACAGACCTAACCCCCATCCCCTTCCTTATAAGGGAAGGGGAGTAAGATTCAAAGCCTCTCTCCTAAAAGGAGAGAGATTTGGAGAGAGGTCAAACTGTATTGCTTCCATTCGAGAACCGCTATAATAATGTCCGCCTAATTAATTATCAAAAAAATCATCACGTCATCACATCAGTCTGAACGTGTTATTATTTACTTCGAGATTCTTTGCTATAAAACTCATATTTTATTTTTAAACAAACTCAGTAATACTCAAAAATGCTTCTTTCACTATTGCCTCTTAAGCAAATTAACTTTAAAACTCAAAGCAGATTCCTAAACTTTATCCAAGGATAATATCATGCTTGTTTTTGTTATCCCACTTAAAAGTGCAAAAGTTTCCAATTCCTGGGAACGTGTTACCCAATTATTTGAAAGATGCATTAAATCAGTTTGCAATCAAACCTCACCTAACTTTCACGTTATTGTTGTTTGTCACGAAAAGCCAAAAATAGAATTCACCCATTCTCATATTACCTACGTTACAGTTGATTTTTCTCCTCCCAACGAGACTAACCCTGTAGCGAAAGGAGACACAGATAAAGGGCGTAAAATCCTGAAAGGATTGATTTATGCTCAACAATTTTCTCCTACTCACACTATGGCAATTGATGCTGATGATTGCGTCAGCAAAAAATTAGCCCAATTTATTCAACAACATCCTGATTCGGATGGATGGGTTATTAACAAAGGTTATAAATATCAGGAAGGCAGTAAATATGTATATATTAAAAGAAGGAATTTTTATAAAATGTGCGGTAGTTGTAACATTATTCGCTACGATCTGAACTATTTGCCCGAAAGTGCAGAGTATAATCGTGGCTACGGATACTATAGATATTATATAGATCACGGCAAAGTTAGGGATATTTTAGAGAATAAAGGAAAAGCTATTAAATCATTACCATTTCCAGGAGCAGTTTATATCCTGGACACAGGAGAAAACCTTTTTGATAATTCCAAAAGATTAAAATTTAACATTTTTAATCGCAAATTATTAAATCAATCAGTTAAGGACGAATTTGGATTGTACAACTTACAGCAATCCCAAAATATTTGTCAAGTATAATATATTACCTTGATGCTGATAGGCTACAGCGCTACTATGCCGAAAATAAAGTCAAAATCCAAGACATCTAAAAAATCAAAAAAGCAGACTTCTAAAGAAACTTCTACTCTTAGTCTCAAAGAACAGTTAGCCCAAAAACGCAAAGCAGCCCTAGCACGTAAAGAACTCATTAGTTTACTCACCACCGCCACTTTTGGCGGTTTATTCATTGGCGTTGTGCTTTTTTTCGTAGGTGGAATTAAAGCAGCCGTCCCCGGTGTTTTAGGGATAATCATCATGTCCCTTTCTTACAAATACCCGCGCCAAGCGCTATATGCCTTCATCATTTACGTACCTGTTGGGGGCACTATCACCTACTATTTAGGCAGTAGTCCCATACTCCAATTAGCTAAAGATGCCTTTTATGTTCCAGCACTAATTGGACTTTGGCAAACTTGTCGAAAGCAGGGATTACCTTTAATTATTCCCCAAGGCATTAAAATTCCGCTTTATATTGTCTTGGGTTGCAGTGTATTAACACTATTATTTGTCAATGGTGGACAGCAGTTTAACCCGCCTAGCGTCGGACTATTAGAAAAAGCAGAAAAAGAAATACCTTTAGGTATGGGAATTTTGGGGCTAAAAGTATTTTTAGGCTATGTCCCTCTGATTGGTTGTGCTTACTATCTAATTCGGGATAAGCGGGATTTTCTCTTTTTATCGCGCCTCCAAATTGTTCTCATACTGGTTTGTTGTGTGTTGGGATGTATCCAATACCTCTTACTCCTAACTGGTATATGTCAAGGCACTAGAGGTCTTGAAGGAAATGCCCTATTTGTCACATCACTAGAAGCCCGGTGTTATTTTGGTGGAGCGCTTTTATACAGTCCCGAAGAAGGGGTAATTCGTCTGCCAGGAACATTTGTAGCCCCTTGGCAATGGGCGTGGTTCTTAATTTCCAGCACCTTTTTTACCTTTGCCACCGGCTTCACCGATCCCTCTTTTATTTGGCGGATAATCGGTTTAGGTTCTTTAGTGACAGTCTTTATCAATGCTGTAATTTCTGGACAAAGAATCGCCTTAGCCTTAGTACCAATCTGTTTCGGGATTTTGCTATTGCTGACTGGGCAAATTGGCAACCTTAAACGATTTATCCCTATAGGTATAGGACTGGCTATAGTTTTAGGAATTGTGATGGTAACTAACCCTACCGTCGTCCAAGAGAGAACTGAGAGTTTTACCAGTCGCTGGGACGCTTCACCACCTCAAGATTTTATCGTCCAGCAATTTGAAGAGAATTGGAAAAACGTAGATGGGCCTTTAGGAAGTGGCTTAGGTCGAGCAACTAACTCTGCCCGCGCAATGGGTAAAACTAAACTGGTAGAAACCTACTACCCCAAAGTCCTTTTTGAAGTTGGAATTATTGGAGTACTAGCTTTTCTGGGTTTGGTAACAAGTTTAACAATTATGGGCTTTAAAACCTATCGCTCCATAAAGAACCGTAATTTCCGCAGTTACGGAGCAGCTTTATGGGTGTTTATATTGTTTATTAGCTACAACACCTACTACTATCCTCTGGATGTTGATCCGGTTGCTGTCTATTATTGGTTTTTTGCGGGAGTTCTTTTTAAACTGCCAGAATTAGAGAAACAAGATAAGGAAGATGCCAACCCTGAGCAAAAAAACAAGATAAAACGTCTAAAAACAATTTAAATCAGATAAAAATGGCAAAAGTTATTATATGCGGTCAGAATCACATTAGAATTCCTAACCTACCACGTAATTCTAGGCATACATTAATCCACCTCAAATCTTTTCCTACAGGTAGATATCCTATAGAAAAACTTTGGTATCCTTTAGGAAGCTTTCTTGCTTGGCAACCTTTATGGAAAAAATACCAGGCTGTTCATTCTTTCAACAGAATTTTATATACAAATAAACCTTGGTTTCTCACATTTGAAGATCATCGGGTTTTATATAGAAATCCTCAGAATAAACGAGAGGCAGTAATTTATGACTTATTAAACAATCGTTTAGCGCTAGACAATTGTCAAAAACTTATAGCCATGTCAGATTATGCCAAGTTGAGATTTATTAATCGGATAAAAGGCTGGAAAACAGAAGAAAAGTTAACTAATAAATTAGATGTAATTCATCCAAATTTTATTGCCAGAGTTGATAAAGCTAAAACTTATGAACCAGACCAAAATTTACAGCTTATTTTTGTAGGACATCATATTGCGAGAAAAGGTGGAGTTGTTGCTTTAAGACTAGCAAAGAAAGCTGAAAAATTAGGTTTACCTCTTACTATTCATATCATATCAGGACTAGGGCATGGCTCAGGAGTACCTACAGATTTTCCTGATACTACCAAATATGTGGAAGATTTAAAGTTACTTAATTTAAATAATGTTATTTTTCACAAATATATCCCTAATGAAAAAGTTATGGAGTTACTATCGCAAAGCCATTTCCAATTAATGGCTACGCTACATGATACTTATGGCTTTAGCATCATCGAAGGATTTTCAGTCGCCACTCCAGCAATTACGACTAACGTATGTGCCTTGCCAGAGTTTATTCGTCATGGCGAAAATGGCTATATTTTAGAGTTACCAATTAATGAGATTAAGCACTGGAGCAATTGGTTGCATGGAGATAAAACTAAAACTGATGAATATTGGGAAATTGTAAATAGTACCTATGAATATTTGGCAGATCAAGCATTGCAACAAATCATACAATTTCTTGATAGAAATGATAAGCGAGAACATTACGAATTTTTAAGTGCAGGAGCATTAGCTCAAGCGCAAATTGTACATAACTCCGAAAAGCAAAATGAGTTATTTGATAATCTCTATGCGGCTGCGGCGGGAGTATAAAGAATTGAAAACAATCTTAATCATTTCTTCGGTTCTTGACTGAATGTAAATTAAAGCAATAGTAGCTTAGTAAAGTTAATGAAAATTAATTTTTACAAGGTTATTATCAAAATAGAAAAATTACTTAATAAAATCATGGATAATTATCCTTTAATTTCTGTAGTTATCCCGACTTATGGTAGAGAGGAAGCGCTACGAGATAGCATTGTAGATGTCCTGAAACAGGATTATCCCAATTTTGAAGTTTTAGTAGTAGACCAAACTCCAACGCACCAACCAGAAATTCAAGCCTACCTAGAAGAGATGGCAAATGTAGGTAAAATTAAATGGTTGCGATTAGATTGGGCAAGTTTGCCAGGGGCACGAAATTATGCTGTGCGGCGCTCATCTGGTGAAATAATATTATTTATTGATGATGATGTTCAGCTAACCCCAGAATTGTTAGCAGCCCATGCGAAAAATTATCTGCAAAATCCAGAGGTGGGGGCTGTAGCTGGACGGGTGTTTGACAGAATGAAATTAGGTGATTCTGGAGGAGATTTACAGATTGAATATCTGCCTCCCGAAGCTATGGATCCGGGAATTGCTTGGTATCATATTGATTTAGTACATACCACCAAACCTCAGCAAGTACTGACAGCGAGGGGTTGTAATATGTCATTTCGCCGCGAAATCTTTACTAAGTATGGATTGAGGTTTGATGAGAGGTTTCGCGGTAGTGCAGTGCGCGAAGAGTCAGATTTTTGTTTGCGCGTGCGACAGACGGGGTATAAGATTTGGTACGACCCAGAAGCGCATTTGGTGCATTTAGGCGAAGAAACAGGGGGTTGTCATGATATTAGTATGCGATCGCTAAAATATCAACTCACCTTCTACCACAACCATTTTTTACTGGGGCTGAAAAACCTGACTGCGACTCAAGCTTTACGTTTATATGGTCGTTTATTTGACTGTCACGTTCTGGGACGACCACCTTGCCATAAAAGTGGTTCCCCTATCAAAATTGCCACTCGCGGGATTTTCTACATTTTGGGTTTTTTCAAAGCCTTGGGTACTGTCATCCAATCACTATGGAACGATGGTCAAATTTACAGCCGATTGGATAAACAAGTTTAGTTATTAGTCATTAGTGAATAACAAAGAATAGATGAAAATCTTAGTTGCTAGTCACACTTATATCGTAGACCTTAACTGTGAGAAATTACGCGCTTTATCTCAACTAGAACCTGACATTGAAGTGACAGTTGTAGTGCCAAAGCGTTGGAAACCAGGCGGTGTACAAAACAGAATTATTGAAACTGAATACCGTGATGAAGGCAAATTTAGAATAGTTCCAGTTTCTAATTTTAGTCAAAATCATCAGGGACTTCTTACTTTTGGCGCTGATTTGATATCTTTATTAAAACAATTTCGTCCGCAAATCATCCAAGTAGAACAAGGGTCTAGAGCATTGGCTTATACTCAAATGATTGCCTTAAATCAGCTCTTAGGACTCAAGGCAAAAAATTTATTTTTTACCTGGTGGAATCTTCCTTACCAACTGAAATTACCAATTTCTTTATTAGAAAAATATAACCTCAACCACAGCCACGGCATTATTTCTGGCAATCAGGATGGAGCAGAAGTTTTGCGACAACGGGGATATACAGGAGCAATCAAAATCATGCCGCAACTGGGTGTAGATGAAAGTTTATTTACTCCCAAAGCTCAACCAGAGTTAGCAGCTAAATTTGGTATTCATAAAGAAGATTTTGTGGTAGGTTTTGTTGGGAGATTTGTGCAAGAGAAGGGTTTATTAACGCTTTTGCAAGCCTTAACTACATTGAAAAATAAACCTTGGAAATTACTACTATTGGGGCGAGGAGAGTTGCAAACTGAATTACTCAGAATCGCAGCAGAAAACAATATTAAAGAACGGTTAATTTTAATCGAAAGTGTTCCTCACGATGAGGTTGCAAGTTATATCAATTTAATGAGTACTTTAGTATTACCTTCAGAAACAACTTACAAGTTTAAAACCTTAACTTCTGCTGGCTGGAAAGAGCAATTTGGTCATGTGCTAATTGAAGCGATGGCTTGCCAAGTTCCTGTGATTGGTTCTGATTCCGGCGAAATTCCCTATGTAATTGGCGATGCTGGCTTAGTATTTCCTGAAGGTGATGTTCAAGCTCTTGCTAATTGCTTAGTTAAATTAATGGATAAACCAGATTTTGCTCATAATCTCGGTGATATGGGTTATCAAAAAGCAATGATTCAATATACCAATAAAGCTTTAGCTAAACAGCAATTAGAGTTTTATCAAGAGTTGGTCATTAGTCATTAGTCATTGGTCATTAGTGAATAATAAAGGATAAAAGACAAATGACAAATGACAAAAAAATGAAAGTATTACAAATTGTTCCCTCAATTTCTCTAATTTACGGTGGGCCGAGTCAAATGGTACTTGGATTAGCTCCGGCGTTAGTAAAAGAGGGAGTGGAAGTTACAATTCTCACAACTGATAGTAATGGCGATAATGGTCAAACACCTCTGGATGTTCCTTTAAATCGTCCAATTAAACAAGATAGTTATGAAATAATTTACTTTCGTTGTGCGCCGTTTCGCCGCTACAAATTTTCTCTAGATTTACTAAACTGGCTAAACCTTCATGCTCACGAGTTTGACATAGCACATATCCATGCTCTATTCTCCCCAATAATTAGCGCTGCTGCTATTGTGTGTCGTCAGCAAAAGCTACCTTATATTTTCCGTCCTTTGGGTACTCTCGATCCGGCTGATTTACAGAAGAAAAAGCAATTAAAACAGCTTTATGTCGCAATTATAGAACGTCAAAATTTAGCTAGTGCCGCAGCAATTCATTTTACCAGCGAGCAAGAAGCTAAAATATCAGAAAGATTTGGAGTATCTACGCCAGATTTGGTGATTCCCTTGGGTGTGATTCCTCGTCAATCTTCTATTAAAAATGTATGTAGTCAGCTAGAAATACCAAAGGATGTGCCTTTGGTGCTGTTTATGTCACGAATTGACCCGAAAAAAGGGTTAAATTTGTTGATTCCGGCGCTAGAGAAGCTGTTAGCGGTTGGTTATAAGTTTCATTTTGTCTTAGCTGGGACAAATCCTCAAGATCCAGATTACGAACAAAAGATAATATCCCAAATTCAAAATTCACCACTGCGATCGCACAATACAATTACAGGCTTTGTCACTGGTGAACTCAAAGTTAGTTTACTACAAGCTGCTGATTTATTTGTCTTGCCTTCCTACTACGAAAATTTTGGGATTGCTGTAGCTGAAGCGATGGTTGCAGGTGTACCCGTAGTCATTTCTGACCAAGTGCATATTTGTCAACAGATACGTGATAGTGAGTCGGGTTGGGTAGGCGCAACAGATGTCCAAGCACTCGTAGAGTTGCTCCAAGAAGCTTTAGAAAATCCCGCAGAACGCCAGCGACGGGGATTAAACGCCCAAAAATATGCCTTAGAAAATTTTAGCTGGGATGCGATCGCAAGGCAAACAATCCAAGCCTACCAAAAAATTCTGGCAAACAAATGAATTTAACTCAACGCAGACAACAGCAGTTTTTGCCAAATAGGTGCGAGAATTGCTTTGACAACGATATCCGCAATCACAAAACCAATCCCAATTAACATATAAGTTTTCGGAAAGGGAGACTTAGAAACTTCGCCTCTGATGCGATTTAATAAATTTAATCCTAATGCAGCTAAAGCTACCCCAGTGGCGATAAACCCGATTATCCGCAGAAGTGACCAAGGATACCATCCTAAAATAGCTGCTAACCAAGGTTTAGCACTAACTTTTACCAGTTCTGCAACATAAAAATTCATGTAGTTCAGCATCCAAGTGCCGAATATCAATGCCACGCTACTAATAGTGGCAACGCAGAGAATACAAAAAATACCGTAGTGCAATAAATGGTTTGGTAAAAATAAATTGAGTGAACCTTCCATACCTTCTCCCGTGCGAATCCAGTGAAACATCTCTGTAGTGTATGACTGTCCACGGAGGATGACTTTTGCTGCTGTTTCTGGTGCGATCGCTGTTGCTACAATTACAGCAATACTCTGCAACACTCCCCACAGCAACATCCACCAAAAAGCACTTCTATATTGTTGACGACGTATTTGTAACAAGAAAATGGGATAGGGAACAGCAGTACCTAAAATCGGCATCAACCAGGGAACTCCAAAAACAAAACTTGCAGTTGTGCTGAAGATAACACCAATAACCAAAAGGATTACTATCATCATTAATTCAAAATTCAAAAATAATAAATATATTTGTAATCTTTATTCTCATTATTTGTTTTGTGACAATTAAATTTGTCATAGCTTATAAATTTCTCATAATATTGCATATATCCGAAGAAAAATTATCGGAATTTTGCAATAATGTGGAAATGTTGTAACTAAATAAGCCAGACGTGCAATAGCTTATAGTCAGCTATCGCTCTGATATTTGCAATCTTCTATGTAAAGAAAAACCTATAGAGAAAAATAATAAACCGAAGCATATATGTGTACTTTAGTCAATAGTTTTTACCTCCTTTTAATCACTGATCTGAGAGCGCTGACAACCTAAAATTTTGTTTCAAACTGCTAAAGTCCGATTGGGAAATCGGGGTTTTATGTCATGATGACATACTAGAATATATATGCCTTTCTAACTACAGGGAATCTCACATGGCTCTCCGTCTAGGTGACACAGTACCCAACTTTACGCAAGCCTCAACACACGGCGACATCGATTTTTACCAATGGGCAGGTGACAGCTGGGTTGTGCTGTTCTCTCACCCTGCTGATTTTACACCTGTTTGTACAACAGAACTTGGCACAGTCGCCAAGCTCAAACCAGAATTTGACAAGCGCAATGTCAAAGCGATCGCACTCAGCGTTGATGACGTAGAATCTCACAAAGGCTGGGTTGGAGACATTGAAGAAACTCAAAGTACCACCCTTAACTACCCAATTTTAGCGGATGCAGATCGTAAGGTTTCTGAGCTTTACGACATGATCCACCCCAATGCTAATGCGTCTGTAACAGTGCGATCGGTCTTCGTGATTGATCCTAATAAGAAACTCCGCCTAAGTTTCACCTATCCTCCCAGCACCGGACGCAACTTTGATGAACTTTTACGGGTAATTGATTCTCTGCAATTGACTGATAATTACAGCGTGGCGACACCAGCTGACTGGAAAGATGGAGAGGATGTTGTAATTGTCCCCTCACTCAAAGATCCAGAAGTACTTAAAGAGAAATTCCCCAAAGGTTACGAGGAAATCAAACCCTATCTGCGGATGACTCCTCAGCCTAACAAGTAAATCTGAGAATGATTTCTGATAAAAAGCAAAGGCGCAAAGTTATATCTTTGCGTCTTTGTTTCTTTGCGTGAGAATATAGTCAGTCGGCTAGGCATCCGAACCTGGAGGAAAACTTATAGATAATGATGTCTTGCAAAATACAGCTATTTTTGTTTTTTTTACCGTAATGTGAGAAAAAAGTTTGACTGAAAAACTCCTATATGACAGACAAAATCATTGAGCGCATTCTCGCTGCTGCCGATACTCCAAACCTTCTTGATATCTTGACGAATCGGTTGAGCTTGTCAGACTTACAATCTCTCTTACTTGAAGTTTATCGCCGACGTGCAGCCTCCCTCACGCCTAGCGACATCTTAAAGCAGTATGAAAACAATCGCTTTGTAGTGCCGTCGCAAGTGAATCCTCAAGAACAACTTGAATTCGATCGCCTTGCTTATTCCGTTCTTCCACCAGGGTTTGAGGCGCTAGAACTTTCCCCCGTTTCTCCACTGGGGACAAACTCTGTCGTAGCGACAGTTAACCAAAACAAGGTACTGTCCACCATTCGCAATACCGAAGTGACTGCGGACGTAACAAACGTTTTGGCGTTAGAGTGTGCAAAGCGCAAACGGGCTGCTAAACATACACGCGACCATGAAATCATAAAATTGTGTGCCAGTCATCGTGTGTTACGCACCCAGCAAGTAAAGGGGCCAAATTTATTCCAGCATTTTCGTTTACTGGGTCTTTGTACGGCTGGACGTGATACAGGTTCTTATCGTTTTGAAATTGATGCCCTTATAGAACATTTGGAATTCTATTTCCGGCTATTTGAAGCAGCTAACCATAGTGGCTTTGCGATTGCAGATGTGCGTGTCTCGTTAACCGCGTTTGATAAAATTCGCTACAATGCGCTTCAAGCCTCCGTACTTGAAAAACTAGCCACCCAATATCCACAAGTTACCTTTGCCTTCGATCAAGAGCGTGAAACTGGTCGTGGCTATTATGATAGTGCTGGATTCCATATCTATGGTCGTGACTCATCAGGAACAGAATATTTCCTTGTAGATGGTGGGTTTACCGATTGGACTCAACAATTACTGAATAACAAAAAAGAACGATTGCTTATTAGTGGGATTGGAAGTGAAAGGTTTGTCCTCTGCTTTAGATAACAAGTTCAGATGCAGGGTTTATTTTGAATATGAGTAAAGTTTGGTAATAAAATTTTATTTAAATTTAGGCTGGCGACGATACAGCAATTTAAATTGGGAAATTGGTGTGACATCTAAGGGTAATTGATAGTAAAAGTGCTACCTTTACCTAATTGGCTCTGCACATTTAAACTACCTTGGTGTGACTAAATAATTGCCTGAGCGATCGCTAATCCCCAGAACCGCCAGTTTTACGAGAGCGTAGGCGCAGCCCGCCGTAGGCATCGCTATTCACTCGATAAAAGCGATCAAAAATCCGAGTCAGTTCTTGATGTGGAATACCAATACCTGTATCTTGAACCTGAATCACAGCATAATTTATCACTGTGATCTAAGACAACAGTTACCTTTCCAAATTGTGGCGTGTATTGAATTGCATTGATAATTAAATTAGAAACCAGACGATAGAGTTGGTCAGAATCGCCTACGATATTTAGAGGTTGCTCGACTCTGATTGCAGATGTCAGTGTTACTTTGGCAGAAAAGGCGATCGCTGCAAATTCCTCTATTAAGTCATTGACAATATCATTTAAGCAACATTCATGTCGTAATGGCAGAGGTTGCCGATCTAGGCGAGCTAAGAGCAGCAAATCAACAACTAAAGAAGTAAGTCGATGATTCTGACGGTTTATAGTTTGTAGAATGTCCCGCGCTTCGATTTCATCCAATTTCGGCATCAACAAAGCTGCTTCCACTGTTGCTTGTGTTGCAGCTAAAGGTGTTCGCAACTCATGTGCTACATCTGCTGTAAATTGTTGGATTTGTCTATAGGATTGATAAATAGGTTGCATCGCCAATCCTGCTAACCACCAGCTAGCAACACTAACCACAGCCATCATTGTAGGCAATCCCACGGCTAAAATTAATTTCACAGCATCCAGATAACTATTGAAATCTTCCAGACTTCGCCCCACTTGGATGTATCCCCAATCACGATTGTCTTGGGTGTGTAGCACAAAAGAAATTTGGTAATATGGGTTGCCTTTACTGTCTTTGAGAGTTTGCCAAAGTTCCTTGTTAAAGGCTAGAGAAAATCCCTCTGGATGAGAACCTGCGATCGCAATCAAGCGTCCTGAATTATCAAAAAAACGTACATAGTAGTAGCCTTGATGAATTGCGCTGAGAATATGCCTTTTAGAATTTGACTGCTGTTGAATGCAGCTTTCCCCAATTACACAAATATTTGGTAAAAGCTGCTTTACGACTGCTTCAATGCGTTCGGGTTGCTTTAGTTTGAGTTCGATACTGTCGTGTATCGTTCCCGCGACAGATTCCAGTTCTCGGTCTAATGTTATCCAATGAGCATGGGATACGGCTGTGTATACGCTGAATCCGCATAGGCTTAAAATCACAGCCATGACAAGCGCGTACCACAGAGCGAGACGAATGCGGGTTAGGTTAAAGAGTTTATTTTGATTCATAATCCACATAGTTGGTAGCCATGCAGCTTGAGCCTGACAAGGAAAACAGTTAGATGGAATTTATAAATCCTATAAATGGTCGAGTCAGGCTATTGCTGCGCGGTCGAAGGCGCGACCCTAGCGGATGGATAAACTCATACTGGGTCGAGATATTAAGCGAAATAGCCTACTAACTACAATAAGCCAGACTGCTTAATCTAGGAGTATTTACTAAGTCAGTATTGGCTATCCAACCATTACCGGATAACTCTCCAGGGAAACTACTGGAAAGGTCGATTTCTACCCAAATGTAATTTTCAGATTTGTATGATTTAACTACATTACCTGCAACCACGTTCACAAACACTCTTGTGTTTGGATAAAGTGTTGTAATATAATCTCCTTTTAGACTTGGTTGACGACGTAGAGTTTCAGTTTGCACAATTTGCCGACATACACTGCCAATAGTAGGTTTAGTCCACAGGTTTTGAGTGTTGTTATTTGTCTGACAAAATTTCAGCGCAGCAGTTTGAATAAACCCTGAACTCGGAGATTTAATTCTGACAAACCTATCTCCACTAACTGGTATATATGCTAAAGTAAGCCTTGTTTGTGCCGACAATATTCTGATAGCATTGGATGATGTTGAAGGTTCTTTAAAAATTGGAGTATCTACTTTAGTTGCACGACAACTCGACTGTGAAGAATTAGAGGGAATCTGGGTGATTTGAGCAAATACAGGTACACACAGAGCGAACGTAGCAATCTTTACTAAAGTAAAAATAGACAATAACTTCTGAAATTCCACGTTTTTTCCTTAATATCACTTACGTGAAGACTGTACATTATATTTGGATACTTATAAACTCTGACGTTAAAAAATGAGTTTAGAGTGAATACCAATGGTTCCTAATTTTCTACTATCACAAGTTAATCAACTAACAGATCCAACAGCAATACCAATACTGTTCGGTTGTTGTGGAGACAGTGATTTGATTGACAGTAGAAAAGTACATAACCTGAGTTTGGGTTAAGCACTTTTAGATAAAAGCCATTCCATCTGAAGGCTGGGTTTCTTCGGTGGATGACAATAAGCGATTAATCCACACAGAACGTTAACGCAAAAATTAACAGGACTACGATGCCGTGAATGTTCAATCTGTGAAATATTCTTGAGTTGGTCGTTAATGGTTTCAATAATGGAGCGTTTACGGGATAAAAGCTTGTCATGGAGAAGCAAAAGAAAAGTTTTTCGGACATTTTCCAAGCCAAATTTAGCTATCATTTTCTTCCTATATTAAGTAAAAAATAAAATTAAATTTTATGCACTAAAATTCCTAATCGAGTTTCATGATTATTAATTTGTTAACCTTTTTAATTTAGCTGCTTAAATAAGCTACTTTTATGGCTCTTGAGAAAGAATCATTTTAGACTGATCCTCTACTTGAGATATATAGCAATCCGATTTTATTTCTGTTCGCGCAGTGTGGCATAGCCATCATTATTTGCGTGGTGAGCGTTGGCGTTGGCGGAGCGTGTCGCAGACAAGCTTCTCGTAGAGAAGAGCAGTGTAAGCGCGATAGGCAAATAGGCAATAGACAACAGAACAGTCAAGAAAGCTCTTTGAGCTATACTGAATTTTTTTAAGAATCAAATATGAGTCCTATACTCACAGACTTATTGAGAATAAGCTCATTTTATTGACATTTAGGGATGCTGCTAATCTAACAGATACTTTGACTAGTAAAGGAATCGCAAATGCTATTCTCAGTGGCTTATACGTGACGCAAGCGATTAATATGAGTACTAGTCCAGAATTAGCATCTGAAAATTGGCAGCGTCTTTATCAGCTGTACTTTGAGCCAGACCTCGATGCTGGTTTACAGATAAAGTCCTTTAGGAAATTCTCATTTATAAATAAATTATTAATCTGGCTGATGAATAGGAATAAGCCATTTGCAGAGCAGGTAACTTATACATTTGCAGACTTAATTCCTTATAAAAAGCTACTTCCGTGACTCCCATTATGAAGCCATCATTTATCTTCAAAATCTCCCTGATGTTTCAGTCTTCGATATAATAATACACAATAGCAATAGCAGGCATCTTGCAGCTGAGTCCGATTGTACCAGAACTTTGGATAATCGCGTCTTTACAATAGACATCTGCAATGCCATAAGTTTCCACCTAGACATAATAAGAGTTTGAGATTCTTTTTCAGAGATGTCTACTAGGCGTTTTTACCGGATGTCGTCATTAATTTATATGTATGCAACTATTACTTGCTGTTGAGTAGTTGGGAGCGAGTGAAGTTGGGAATGGGAAAAACCAGCATTGCTAAACATACTTTCGTACTCTGCAAATGTATAAGCATCGCCATTAGGGGTTGTTGCTAACATGACTAAGCTGAAAGCAGCAGCATCAGGTGGCGTAATCCGGTCAGAATTAGGAATGAAATCAAAAACGATAACCTTTCCATCAACAGCCAGCGCAGTCTTGATTTTTCTCAGTAGTTGTTCACACGTTGCTACATCAAAGTGATGTAAGAAGTTGGGGAGTAAAACCAGATCGTAGTCATTACCGTAATCTACTTCAAAAGCACTACCAGCAATTGTATGGTAGCGGGAAGCTACTCCTTGTATCCTGGCGTTTTCTTTAGCAACCTCTAGAACCGATGCCCAATCAACACCAAAAATTTCAGCATTAGGGTTATGTTGGGCTACTGCAATACCAAATAAACCATGACTTGCTGAAATATCTAATACTTTCAGTGGCTCTATCTTATTCTCATTTACCAACTGAGCGATTAATTGTGCAGGGTTTGCCATCATCGGTGACATGGCTTTTGCAAATTGCACCCATACTGGATGTTCTGGCGATAAAGTTCCTTCGGATGATATGGCAGTTCCTCCTTTGAGGACGGCAGCAGTCAGGTCATTGAAACCATTAGTTATCATCGGAGATAGTAAAAACTCAATTGCATCTCCCACATAAAATTTGCTTTGCCGATCCAAAAACATCGCTGAATCTGACGTAAGCCTATAGCCTTCTGCTTCCTTTGTCATAAAGCCGATAATCACCAAGTAATCACACAACATTCGCATACCTCGCTCAGAGGTTTGACATTTTTGTGCAAGTGATTGACTCGACTCAATTCCTTGACTGATAGCAGTAAAAAGATTCAATTCAACTGCGGCTTTAATTGCCGCACTGCGTTGGTAAGCATTAACTGTATTGAAGAATAGTGCAGGTGAGGGTGTTGACATATAAATATTTTTCAATGAAGAAATATAATCAGCGAACGTCTATCAAACAAGTTGGTATTGTTGGCGATCGCCATTATCATACCTTTGAGGTTTCCAATAGCACAATCATGGGTAAAGCTACTTGGGAGTCGGAGTCGAGCGATTGGTTAGCTATTATACGCAAATACTAAAAATTCAGTGCCTTCATAGGTAAACTCTGTCATCTTGCACATACCCATCTTTTGATGTGCCTGAAGTGATGCTTTATTGTTTGCCTTGATGAAAAGTATCCCCTCCCGTTCTGGTAAAAAATCTTTCAACTTGGCAAACATTACCGCAGCAATACCTTGCCCACGCATCGTTTCATCAACACAGATGGGGCCATATAAGTAAGCATCTTTTTTACCAGTGTAGGCTTGTAACATCACCTTTATTATTGGTAAATTAGCAGTTGTCTTTGACCAACTGAGTAAGAATCCGATAACTTGACCATTTTTGCGGGCTACAACACTTGGCATTTGAGATATGGTCATCATCACTGCTTCCGGCTCAAGATGACCTAACAACATACCACCATGTTCTGCGTCATTAGCCTGCGCCAACTTGATAATTCCAGTAACATCGCTGAGGCTAGCACGGTCAATCAAGACATCATTGAGGCACATACCTGGTTGACATAAATGGGATAAACACTCAAAGCTAAAAATTTTCTTTTATAAGAATAACAGAGCAGAGCAAATCAGAGATGTTAGGTTAAGTAGCTTTTGACGGTTATATGTAGGTTATAGCACCCTTGCATCTGACAAAAAATTATTTTCGAGGCAAAGTTGCACTAAAGCAGCGATCGCATCGAACCGACAGTAAACTGAAAATATGACGTTCTCTCCCGCTCGTTATCCCATCAAATTAACGGCAAAGAACGTCACAGCAGACCTACACCTCGCACTAGTAAATGAGGATGAATGTCAGCTTAAAACAATCGTCCACAAGGAATTGTTCCACGACGAATCGCATGACCGCTGGTTTCGGAATCATCCGCCCAGAAGAACTGTTTTAGATTGCTGGCGCATTCAGAATTGGGCGCAATGGCGATACCTTCGTTGTTAATGTTTGACATCGAACTTGGGCGTTCGTAACCCTTGCTGATGATGAATTTGCCTTTCGTTGACGAGCCAACGGTGGTATCGATGGCGAGCAGGATTGAGCGGTTACTGCAATTGTTATCGCAATATGCCCATAAAGTCTCATTATCGCGATCGAAGGATAAATCCATGATCTTTGTATTACCGCTAGCAATGGTAGCAATACGCGTATATGTCGAGTCGGAGTTGAGCGCGTAGGTATAAATTTGTCCATTTGCTTCCAATCCAACAAAAAACAATCCCGTGCCATGCAACGGATAATTGGCTGGGTTATAGAGCTGATTGGTACTTTCATCTATAAATCCATTAGCCTGCAAATAACTATCTGGCACCCACGCGATCGCTTCCAAGCCTAAATTAGTGGAGCTAACCGTCGGCAAATTAGAAGTTAAGTTCCATTCCTTAATAGCATTCAGGGTAGTGGCACTGCTGCTGCTGTCATAACTCAGTACGCTGAAGCGGTTGGAGCCGCTGCCATCTCGCTCAGTAGAGACGTAGATAGTTGTTGAAGAAAACTCGGCTTTGGTCACGCCTTCCGCATCCGGCGCACCAGTACCATTGGGATAGCGCAACGTTTTTCCAGAACTCCAATTATTAGCAGTATTTTTGACGAAAGTGCTGCCATTCCAAACCATGTTATGGAGTTTTGATGGCGAATTTTGCACCGCCCACAACACAGATGGTTGCGTTCCAGTTGCTGGGTCGTAGAACAAACCGCTGAGATTACCACCGAACTGGTTGGAGCCATCAGCAGTGACTACAGTTGTGCTGCTAGGCCATACGCTGTAGGTGACAGCGGCCGCTACCAATTTCGCACTCAATAAACTGATGCCACAGGCAAAAAACAGCTTTGTGAGTGCAAAGGAAGATATTGCTTTACATTTCATTGTTTGATAATCTCTGAGAATAATTGAAGCCCATGCGCCGTCCAATTTTCGATGCGTAGATTATTTGGATTACGCGGCATCACAAAAGTGGTGGTGAAATTCACTCTAGCAATTGGGTATGACTTAAAAAATTATAATTAGTTAAAATTTTGGTTAACATTGGCTATTTTCACGAAATTTCCGCCACACCAAAAAAACCGCTTTTGGAATATCCAAAGTTGTCCCGAATACAAGTGGATTAGCAAGGCTTTCGGCAATCAAAAGGAAAATCGATTGGGGAGCCGATGGCCTATACCCCAATACGGTTCAGTTAAGCAAATTTATCTGTTAAGGCAGGGGGGCAGGGTTTGCACCATCTTCTTTTCGAGTTTTTAATTTAAGAGCTTTGAGTGCTTGCTCTGGCTAATAAAACACCGATTTGGATACCAATCATCCCGGCGATCGCACTGCCAACAAAATAAATTAACAGCATTGTGATATCGCCCTTATCTAAGAAACCTTTTGATTCCAAACCATAGGTTGAAAAAGTGGTATATGCACCGCAGAAGCCTGTTGTCGTCATCAGGCGAAGTTCAGGCGAAATGATGCGAAGATTCTCGGTTGCTAAAGTCAGAATATAAGCAATCACTAAACAGCCAGTCACGTTAATAAAGAATGTGCCGTAAAAGCCAAAATCTTTTCCAAAAATAGCTTTTGCAAATTCGGTTACATAAAAACGACTCAACGCTCCAAAAACCGCCCCGATTGCCACAGCTAGCGGATAACGTCCTCTTAAAAAATTCATTGTTTTTACCTAAAAACGTGCATGGTTTTTCGTAAAGACTTTTTTAAAAGTTGCTTTAAGGTATGTCCCAACCTTTGTTATGAATTTAGGAAATTACTTCACGAAAAGCTTGGCGATCGCTACTCCTAAAATCACTGCTCCCAAACCGATAATTGCACTCCCTGCCCAATAGAAGACCGTCGCAGTCTTTTGTTTACCACGCCATAGAGTTAGAGTATCAAAGCCATAGGTTGAAAATGTGGTGTAAGAACCTAAAAATCCAGTTCTAATAAGTAAATCCAATTCCTTGGGATAGCCTGTAATTCCTTTAGAAATCGTGAAAAAGAAACCCATCACTAAACATCCAGTTAAATTAATGGCAAATGTTGCATAGGGAAATTTTGTCCCCAATTTAGCTTTTGTCCATTCTGTAATGTAAAACCGAGACAGCGCACCAGGAACTGCACCTGTCGCAATTGAGAGAACATTAGTTAGGTCTGACACTAGTTTTGTATCTCTCTGCGATCAATTTCTAAGTTGTCTTGCATATACTTTTCGGAAAGTCTCAGTTGATAAACAGTTTTTTATTATAAATGCCAAGTGCAACATTTTTATCCACCCAACAGATATTTCACCTCTGTTAACCAAATTACAAATCAGCCTATTACAGAACACCTTGAAAGGGCTTGTTTTGGAGTTAACATTAACTATTGATGCAGTTACAAAAAGTAAATATAACATGAGTCGCAAAACATCCAAGGTCGGTGTTATTGGTGCAGGGAATGTGGGTGCAGATGTAGCAAATGCTTTAGTGCTACTCCGGAAATGTGTAACAGTCGTTCTTTTTGACCGAACCTTATCAAAAGCTGAGGGGCAAGCATGGGATATTGAAGACAGTATTCCTCTACTTGAAGAGATGGAAATTATACCAACAAACAAGTATGAGGATTTAGCTGATTCTGATGTGATTGTCGTGACAGTCGGGGTGCGGCAGAAAGTTGGACAGACCCGATTAGATACGTTGAGTGACAATGCAGAGATCATCCGTTTGACGATGAAAGAATTGGATCGAGTTGCACCGAATTCAATTGTACTTATTGTTAGCAATCCAGTGGATGTACTAACGCGGATTGCGATCGCCAATTCCACGAGAGCAGAAAACCTAATTTTCGGTTCGGGAACTGTTCTTGATACTGCTAGGCTAAGATATCAACTTGGTAAACGACTGAATGTTGCTCTTCGAGACATTCATATTTATGTAATTGGAGAGCATGGAGACAGTGAATTTATCATTTGGTCTAGTGCATTTATTGGGGGCATTGCATTAACGGAATTTTTTATACCAGAAGGAGTAACGCTGGAACAAATTCAGGAAGAGTACGCAGAGTTAACCCGTAAGCGAGGCAATAGCATTTTTGAACGTAAAGGAAATACTAGCTATGGCATATCAACGGTAGTTTGTCAGTTAGTTGATAGCATCCTGCGAGATGAAAAGGAGATATTTCCAGTATCGGTGAGAGCAGATTCTAACTATGGAATTGGCAGTGAAACTGTTCTTGGGCTTCCATGTATCATTAGCTCATTAGGTATTGAGCGCCAATTGGTGTTACCAAGAAATGCTTATGAACAACGCTTATTAGAAAAGTCTGCAAGTAAACTGAATGAAGCCTACAATTCGGGAGCATAATTAAACAGCATGAATGCCTTATTCTGCAATGAAAATATGTTTCTCTGCATTTAATAAACGCTTAAATTTTATTAAACTTGTGCTTTTTGGGATTGGGAAGCATAAATCATGTGAGAAATAACCGATGGTTCATTGCCTTGGTGAAAGGCAAAAACCCGTTTGCGAATCTCTCGATCTGCCACCGTAAATCTTTCATATTGACGTAAATGATCCAGCCAAGACTCGACGATAAACGTTTCCAAGTAGCGATTTGGCTGAACTGTATCATGAAAGATACCCCAGCGAATTGCACCATCTCGTAAACGCACCAGTCGCAGGTCATTAATTGCTGCAAGAAATTCCTCTGTTTGGTCTGGATCAATACAATATTCAAGTGTGACTAAAACCGGACCTGCTTCTGGTTGTAATTCAATTACTACTAGCGGGTCGGCTTGTCGTAATGCTGGAGCTAAATCAAGTTTTCCTGACAGCAATCTGTAACGTCGCGCCGTTAATGTTCCGCCCACTAGGCCAATTGCGGCAACGAATAAGGCACTCGGCATTCCCCAATGTTCTGCCGCTACACCCCAAATAATACTGCCAATTGCGGAACCTCCTTGAAATACCATTTGGTAAGTTCCTAGTGCCCGTGCCTGCACCCAAGCCGGGACAGCAAGTTGCACTGTAATATTCAAGCTTGATGTCATACTTGTCCAGGCAATCCCAGCCGCCAGCAAAGCCAGCAACACCAAAGGCACATTATGAATGAACGCCAGAATTAATGTGGCAGCCGCAAACACAAGAGTTCCTGCAATCACAACTCCATCGACTGTGAGATGTTGCCGCACTCGTGGCATCAAAATCGCACCGACAATTGCCCCAAGTCCAAAGCAACCAAGTAGTAAACCATACCCACCTGCTCCTTGTCGCAAATCTTGCTGTGCCACCAAAGGCAGCAACGCTAACAAAGCACTCGTGCAACTGGTTAAAACAGCCGCTCGAATTAACACAGCTTGCAGTGCCGGAGAAAAGCGGACATAGCGAATACCAGCCCTTATAGAACCTAATACTCGCTCTGTGGGCAGTGCGCTTTCATAAAGTGGTTTGCGTTGCCAACGGTAAAGAATAATAATTACGCCGACAAAGGAGAGGGCATCAATCAAAAAGACGACTCCCGCATTTGCCGCTACCAAAATCAAACCTGCGATCGCAGGCCCAACTGCTCGGGCAATGTTAAATCCAGCACTATTTAAAGCAATAGCGGCCATGAGTTCTGATCGCGGCACCAACTCAGGTACAATTGCTTGCCAAGCTGGGCCATTCATTGCTGCTCCCAAGTTGAGCAAAAATGTGAGCGCCAGCAGTGACCACGGTGTAATCGTACCTGCAAAAATCAATCCACTCAAGATAAGTGCAGCAATCAGCATCCAGACTTGCCAAAACAGTAGTAAGCGACGGCGATCAAAAATATCTGCCGTTGCTCCAGCTGGTAGCCCTAACAGCAGCACAGGCAAAGTTGCTGCTGTTTGCATGAGTGCCACTAAAAGGGGAGAGGTGGTAAGCGAAGTCATTAGCCAAGCTCCCGCCGTGTCCTCCATCCAGCCGCCAATGTTGGAGACAATTGAGGCAATCCAGCGATCGCGAAACAAAGATTTACGGAGCGGACTCCAAGCAGAGGTTGTCATGGCTGCGGTATGGACGTATTGATTTAAGCATTCTCAGAGCAGGAAGACTTTTTATGAAATTGTAAGGATGCATTTGAAAAACCCTTACAGATGGAAGATTCAATGTAAAGGTTAAAAAATGAAAAGCCACATCATAAGAAATCTTAAATCGGTGCGCGATTTAATCAGATAGTCTCAAGTTAGATGTTTGGGTAGTCCTATTGATAGGTTGGAGCAGTTCCGTTATCCTAATTTTGGTTATTATAAGTAATTGCAAAATCGCTATATACTATATAGTTGCAATCAAAGCCTTACAGATACATATTAAATCTCTAAAGCCTAGAAATAAAATCTTATTCTCTCTAAAATTTTAAGGGTTATTCCAACTTCATCAGATAACCTCAATGTTGATATAGGGTTAGTCCTATAGATAGATTAAATAGTGTGGATTAATTACTAATTGGGAATATTTCAGCAAGAAAAAAGCCCCTATGGTGTACTTATAGGGGCTCAAAATTAAATGAGATGTTGTAGTTTAAATAAATTTTAAATGAAGTTCCGAACCAATCAGTTATCCCCAAGATAGATGTTTGATTATTTTTATGGATAGATTGAAGCGGTTTTAACAATAAGTAATTTTAAAGATTGAAGGACAATGATTAGCATTTTTTAATAGATATAGATATAAACTATTTAATTAAAATCATTCGTGTCTAGTTTTAAATAGCAATAAAATACTTGCGTGGGCAGGAAAGATGGAATAGGTAATTTTAAATCAAAAGGAACACTAAAGCAGGAGGATAAATATAAAACTATAGGACTCATCTTTGATTTTTGAAAAACTCCGTACAACTCAAAAAGCCTTTTTTCCTATTGCCTGTTGCCTTCCCACCCAAGTAAATATGGCTACGCCATGCTACGCGAACAAAAATCAAAGCGGATTCATATAAAATAGAGTTAGCATAAAAAATTATTACAGAGTTAATTGAAGAAGGGTTAAATATTGAATTAGTGCCAGCTGATAATTTATATAGTGAAAGTAGCCAATTTATTAGGAAAATCGCTGAATATAACTTGGATTACGTTGTATAAATTAGAATGAATAATGGAATCTCCCACGGCCTTTTATATTCCCCAACCCCCATTTTTAAGTAAGCAAACACCTCTCAAAGTCCTCCTTTTTAAGGAGGATTTAGGAGGATCTACAACATTTATTATCTTGTAGAGGGATGTGTATACGCCGTAGCCTAAAAAGAGGGGTTAGGGGAGATAAACAAGTGCCTACATCACAGCCAAAAACTTTTAAAACAACCTCTTAAGCTAGCTCACAAAATCGTTCCAGTTTCTTTCAAATAAACCCGCGTAAATGGTTCATCTTCAGCCAAAGTATAATCTTCAATCAACCCTTTGCGACGGATAGAAATATCGTTGCCTTTTCTAATCACCACAGTAGAACCATCATAGACATCCCGTGTTAGCATCATCTCAGTTTCGGTGGGATTATCCAAAACCACGATATTACTATTCTTGTAAAACATCCCCTCTTCATCTAAGATGTCTTCCGCGTATTCGGCAATCAGCAAATCAACTTTGGGATGACGGAGCAAAGTTTGGACATTGCTATTGTAATTTTTGCTTAATACTTTTTTCGAGCGATTTACAAAAACTGCATCACGACAAACAGCGCCAATTGTCCAGTTGGGATGTTGCAAAAGGATATGATCAATTGTTGTTTGCAGTTCTTCAACTGAGATTTTATTAAATGTGATAATCGGTATTCTCGAATCTGTACCCGACTCAAAAAAGGTTTCTAGAATATGAGAAGGTACATCAACACTTTCGCCTTCAGAAGGTTTAAGATGCATTAAAACTCCTGGTGCAGCGTTGATTTCCAGGATAGCGAAGTTACTAGATTTCCAAGATTCGGAGAGACTTTTGGTAATTACATCAATACCAAGGCAAGTCAACTGGAAGTGTTGGGCAATATCTTGCGCCAAGATAATATTGTCATCATGAACTGTGTGGGTTGCATCGATGCTCATACCTCCGGCTGAAAGATTGGCAACTTTACGCAGGTAAACAGTGCGTCCTTTTTCAATCACGCTGTCTAGTGATAAGCGCTGTTCCTCTAAGTAAAGTTCCATCGCTTCATCAATCTGAATTTTACTCATCGGTGAGGTGGGCGTATCTAAACGTGCAGGTTTGCGGTTCTCTAGGCGGATTAATTCTGCAAGCGTTAAGTAGCCATCACCGACAACCGATGCTGGACGGCGTTCTGTGGCGGCGACAAATCTGCCATTGACACACAACATGCGAAAATCTGATCCTGAAATACTTTTCTCAACAATTATTCGCGTTAGCTGATCTTCAGGAATCGCTGCTAATGCTCTATTATAAGCAGATTCCAGCTCTTTTGAGTCTTGTACGTCAGCCGTAACGCCAATTCCTTTATGACCTACCACTGGCTTAACTGCTACTGGGTAGCCAATTTCTCTTGCTGCTGCCAAGGCTTCCTTTTCAGAAAAAACGATATCGCCTTCAGGGACTGGGAAACCCAAGGTTTTTAGAAATGCCTTGCAGTCATCTTTACGGGTGGTAAACTCTGAATCTAGATGACTATCACAGTTAAATGTGGTTGCTACTCCCCGGACGTGTTTTTTTCCAAAGCCGTATTGCATTAATCCTTCTTCCCATAAATAAAAGGCGGGAATACCTTTTTCGTAGGCTGTTCGCAATAGGGCGTAAACTGTGGGGCCACCATAGACAGATGCGCGAAATCTATTTTGCAGCCTCACTAGCTGCTCCTCAAAGTTAAAGTCTTCGTCTTGGGTAATGGCTTCAAACCAATCCCAAACAAAATAAACGACCTCTCTAGTTGTGCGTTCATGTAGTGATTGGACGCTAATTCGCACGAAATCTGGATATGACTTAACACTCCAATGCTTAAGGTGCAAATCCATATCAAGCTTTCCGACTTCGGACACAACTTGAGCAAATAGATAGGCATGAGACTCGTAGCTTTGGCTGCCCAGATTTGGATAGCGATCGCCAATGCTTGCAATATAATCGTCTATGGGCAAAGGCTCTCTAGAGTCAACTAGAGCAAAGTCAAATACTAACGCCCCTGCATCTAAATAGGGGTTGGGACCAACATAATGCTTGAAGTTGAAAATATCGAATACATCCGTTCTTCTAGCATTAATGCGAACTAAGTCACTGCTTTTTTGTAGAACCATTGATTACGAACCTTTGGCTAAACACCCTGAAATTTCCATGCTGAGTTATCGTTACTCAGACTTGTTGATTGGAGGCTGATTCCGATTAATTGTTGGAGAGTGATGGCAAAGCCATTGATCTAATCAGAACCTACACTAACGCTATTAGTAAGCATTTTTAACTATCTCAAGGCATAATTAAATTTCTCTTCCTCATGAATGGGCAAAGATATAACCTTTGAAAGGTGCAACACGCATCCTAAAATTTGTATAAATAAGTTTGTGGTATTGAAAAGACAGCCAAGCATGAATAGCACACAAGCTGATCTAAGAGATGAAATTCGAGAACTTGCTGAGGAAGCTTTTCACCAAAAGCTGATCTCTGGTCATGGTGATGGGCCTGACATAAATGAATATCAAATCGTCTACCAAGGTAAACCCAGGCATCTCCCACTAGAACAAGCACGTTTTTTCTTGACTAATTTGCTTTACAGAAGTCGCATTCATTAGGATTTACCATCAGATATCTAATTTGCACCCAGCGAGAGTTAATACCAACAATTGCATGATAAATTTTCAATCAGTAATTTAGAAACGCAGTCAATAATGCCTCTAGAAAATAATCTCTAGAGGCAGTTGGTTTTAAGGGTTTTATTTAGTAAAAGAAAATTAATTCTGAGGATGGCTACTTTTCTATGTAATTTTCTTGAAAAATCTTTTGGTCTAATTGCAAGCGCAAATTTCAATACTACCTTCTATCAGGTAATCTACCACAAGGATGATTTGATAGTTTAATTGTCATGGTTTAGTGAAATTTATTAACTCACATCAGGGGGCATCATGGTGGAAAGTAATCTCAAACGGCAGTTGGTAATTATTGGAGGAGCTGAAGATAAGGAAGGAGATTCCCAAATTTTGCGAGACTTTGTGCGACGCGCCGGAGGTACGAAGGCGCACATTGTCATTATGACGGCTGCGACAGAATTACCAAGAGAAGTGGGAGAAAATTATATTAGAGTTTTTGAGCGGTTGGGAGCCGAAAATGTTCGCATTCTTGATACAGAAACCCGCGAAGACGCATCATCCTCTACCGCATTAGAAGCAATTCATAAAGCAACTGGAGTATTTTTTACAGGGGGAGATCAAGCTCGTATTACTAGCATCCTCAAGGACACCGAAATCGATGTGGCGATTCATAAACGGTTTGCGGAAGGTGTAGTTATCGCTGGCACAAGTGCAGGTGCTGCCGTGATGCCGGATAAAATGATCGTTGAAGGTGATTCACAGACACATCCTCGAATTGAAACTGTGGAAATGGGCCCTGGCTTAGGCTTTTTACCAGGAGTGGTAATTGACCAGCATTTTTCCCAGCGTGGACGTTTGGGACGCTTAATTTCCGCTTTAATACTAGAACCTGCTGTTTTAGGATTCGGTATTGACGAGAATACCGCTATGGTCGTAACCGATAATCAAATTGAAGTGATTGGTGAAGGTGCGGTGACAATTGTTGATGAATCAGAAGCTACATACAACAATATGGGCGAAATTCTGAAGGATGAGTCTTTGGCGATTTGCGGAGCAAAGCTTCACATTTTGCCACATGGATTCAAATTTGACCTGAAAACCCGCCAACCTATCCTAAATAATGGTTCTGTGGCTAATGTATCTGTACCTGTTGGTTGAATCAACACCTAATTTTTTACAGGTGCATTTAACTTGAATAAATAATTAATAATTGTAGATTATTAGCATTTATCTCTTGAATATCCTCTCAATTACTCTCAGAAATAAGGGACACACCCCCTTTATTCAAGAGGAAAGGGGGGATTAATTTTTAATATTCCTTATCTTAACTTCAGTAACCTGTTATGAATAAGTAATATCAACTCTACATGATGATGCACTTATAAGTAAGTGGGCGTAAATAATTGTCGTTGGGATAAGGCAATAGGCAATAGGCAATAGGCAATAGGCAATAGGAAATAGGTATAAGGATTTTATCTAGTTTGATTTTATTGTGCCAACTTACTTAAACGAACCATAAAATCTGGGTAGTACATGAAGAAAAAGATCGGTAAATGAATTAATTATGAAGTCAAAATTTACAGAGAATTGGTAAATGTAGGTAATAATTAATTCAAACTATATCTCGAATGCCGATCAACTTTTATGACAATCTACTTTTATAGCACTCGTGAAGAATATGGCTGTTTCTCTAACTTTTCGCCCCACGGTTTTCAATTAGATGGATTGTATTGGTCAACCAGCGAACACTACTTTCAAGCGCAAAAGTTTGTGGGTACACCTCATGTAGAACAAATCCGCCAAGTTAAAACACCTAAAGATGCGGCAAAAATGGGGCGTGAGAGAACCCGTCCATTACGTCAAGATTGGGAACAAGTTAAAGACGATATCATGCGGCAAGCTGTGCTATGTAAATTTCAAACTCATACAGATATTAGGAATATCTTACTTGCCACAGGCAATGCAGAAATTGTTGAAAACTCGCCCATCGATTTTTATTGGGGTTGCGGAGCCGATGGTAGCGGTAAAAATATGCTAGGAAAAATTTTAATGGAGGTGCGAGAGAGTCTGCACCATACATACAGCATAGATGTTGATTGTAAAAGCGTTAAATGATGCGCTAAACCAACCTGATGAAAGATACCTTCTGGTTTTGGGAACACTATATTTACCACCAGACTTCAAAGGAAGGGGTTGATGCCTAAAGGCGAATGGAATAATAGAGCGAAAAATACAACTACCCATAACATACTTAAAACCAGTGAAGCGTAATACAATTACTCATGAATTTGGCTCTGGTTCACACGCAGAAATACTACCTCTACAGGAAAATGATGACAATTTATCGGAAGCATCCAAGCTACTACGGCAAGGAATTCAACAGCAACAAGCTGGTGAATTAATTGCGGCGTTGAAGTCTTTACAACAAGCTTTGGGGCTGTTTCAAGGAGTTGGGGATTTGCAAAAACAGGCACAGGCGCTTTCTTTTTTAGGATTAGTAACTTATAGCGCTGGAGACTATAAAGGTGCGATATCTTACTCCCAGGAGTGTTTGTCTTTGCTCAATAACGCCTCAGATTTAGCATTGCAAATGCAAGCACTTTCCCATTTAGGGAATTCATACCGTCATTTGAATGACCATAACAAGGCTATTGAGTTTCTAGAAAAGTGTTTGAAAATAACGCAACAGCTGCAAGATAAACGGAGTCAAGTTGCAGCCCTGAATAATTTGGGATTGGTGTATAAATCTTTGAGTAACTTTACACAGGCTATTGAGTATCAGCAGCAAAGCCTAGAGATTGTGCGAGAACTTAAAGATAACTGGGGCGAGGAACAGGTACTCAAAAATTTGGGTAATGCTTGGTATGCTTTGAATAATTATCCAAAAGCGATCGCTTACTATGAGCAGTGTGTAGTACTAGCACGCTCCTTAAAAAATGTTCGCAGTGCTTCTCAGGTACTAAAAAATCTGGGTAATGCTTGTTATGCTCTAGGTGATTATACTAAAGCTATTAAGTATTATGAGGATAGGTTGCTATTAGCTAGAGAAATTCAAGACAAACGTAGTGAGGAACAATCTTTAGGTAGTTTAGGGGTTGCTTGTGAAGCTCTGGGTGACTATAACAAAGCAATTACATATTATGAACAACGTTTGCTTTTAGCTAGGAATATCAAAGACCGTCGTAGTGAAGAAGAAGCTCTTGATCGTTTGAGAGTTGCTTGCTACGCTTTGGGTGATTATGCCAAAGCTATGCAATACCAGCAAGGAACATCTTCAAATAGTTAAAAAGCAAAAGAAGGAAACAATTCAAAATTACTCGGATAGATCCATTGGCCCCATTGTATTTTGTTCCTGGAGATATCTGAGAACCTCTGATGTATCAACTTGGGGAAATTCCGCGTAGAAATTACTCACACTCCAAAAGGGTTCTGGTGTTTCCAAGACGATTGTGCGATCGCCCCACTGTTCTAACCAAGGTAGCAATCTTTGTGGCGCGACTGGAGTACATAGCCAAACTGCTGCTGGAGAAAGTGCTTTGATAGCAGTTGCCGCTACTGCTATTGTCATTCCTGTAGCAATGCCATCATCAACTAAAATAACCGTAGCATTCTCGGCATTCACCTGCGGACAAGCAGTAATTAATTGAGCCTCAAGAGACTTAGCTTGGATGATAGCTTTATTTAAAGCCACTTCGCGCAACTTTGTATCATCTTTAAACCGAAATAGCTTTTGATCGGTCCAAAGAACATTTCCGTAAGTAGTCACTGCACCAATTGCTAACTCTGGGTTTTCTGGATGGCTAATCTTTTTCGCTACAACGATTGTCAACGGACAATCCAATAGACGCGCTATTGGTGCTGCTACTGGTATACCCCCTCTTGGCAAAGCATAAACAATTGGTACAGGTTTTATCCCAGAAGCAATAGTTTGCTGAGTCAAAACATCCTGAATCACTCGCGCTAATAACTCACCCGCATGGGTGCGATCGGCAAAAAGCGGGGTCTGTGACATGGGTTCCCCCCAGCATCTTAGGACGGCACTGCTTTTATCATGACTGAATTTTGTCTCAAATTAACTGATACAATGAGATTTTGTATAAATAATTAAGTATTCAGCAAAAGTCTATTTATTCAGATAAATCTGCAACCTGAGCAGTATTTAACTCAGATAAAACAGCTGGCGCTGATATCAAAATCCTAATTTTCATGAGCAGCGAAACTCAACTCAGCCTCTTCGACGACTCAACCTTTAACCAACGAGAACTAATTCCCACAGACGCTAAAATTGCGATCGCTCCCGGAACTTATTCCACCATAACGGAGTTGGCACAGCATTGCGATCGCTGCCACCGTTGTCCATTGGGAGACACTCGGACTCATGCTGTGGTCGGACGCGGTAACCTGAAAGCCCCAATTATGGTTATTGGGGAAGCGCCTGGTCAAAATGAAGATGAAACTGGTTTGCCATTTGTAGGTAGATCGGGGCAATTGCTGGAGAAAATTCTGGCATCGGTAAATCTAACTACCGAGCATGATGTATACATAGCTAATATAAATAAATGTCGCCCACCAGATAATAGAGTTCCTACTCCAACAGAAGTGGCGGCTTGTCTACCCTACTTACTAGAACAAATTCGCCTAGTTGACCCTAAAATAATCTTGTTAACAGGTGCAACTGCTGTTAAAGGCATCACTGGCGATAAGCGAGGGATTACAAAAATTCGTGGACAGTGGCTGGAGTGGGAAGGGCGTTTATGTATGCCGATTTTTCATCCTTCCTACTTACTGCGTAACCCTTCTAAAGAAAGAGGTGCGCCTAAATGGTTGATGTGGCAGGATATCCAGGCAGTGCGGGCTAAGTTAGACGAATTCCAAAATAACAATTAATTTGGTAGACTTACCCAAAATATCCCATTTCACTAATTGCGATCGCCTGTTTTAATTGAGGTGGAAGCGATCGCATTTGACAGCAAGAAAGTTAGGGTTGAGGTTCTAAGAACAACTTGTAAGCGCAGCACCACATTGATCTTCCTTTGTTAACCAACCTTTAACACCTTGATATTCAACCTGCGCCCAATCTCCCTGACAGCCTAACAATTTGACAGCCGTATTCGCAGGAATGGTTCTCACTTTTTGGCTTTCTTGACTATTGCTAGCATATAAATCTACGCCATTAGTACCGTAGCCCTGCGTTGTTAAACCTAACTTTGGCACAAATACCCATCCAGTTCCTTGAAAACCATTACTAGCATTAGTAATCTGTACCCAATCTCCAGTCACACCAATAACTTGAACTGTTTCGTTGATGGGTATTTGCCCTAAGATTGTGTTATTTGTACTTGCACCACTCCGCACATTTAAACCTTGTGGATCTGTATCGGTCACGTAGGCAAGAATATCGCACTTTTGTGAATTAGTCGATTTCGCTAAAGCTATTTGATAACCTATACCTGTATTTAGCATCACACTAATACAACTAAATACCAATCCTGTTACTAACTTTGATGGTGCCTTTTTCACTTTTTTTGTCATAATTTGCTCAATTTTTTTGCTTCAGCACCTAAGATTTGAGTTTGATTTCTATCTCATAATCTACCCAAGCAAATTAAAGATAAGTTTATAAAATAGTTATCTAAAAATAATTTTAGTACTATAATAACACTTTTGATTTTACAAAATTTAGTCCTGCGATGTTTACAACGGGCTACGCCTACGCTGACAAATGCAACACAACAACATCATTGAGTATTAAGATGTCAATGGTGCTGTGAACGCCAACAGTAAGTTCCAATTTCGGCAAAGATTCATTAAGTTATATGGCTAAAAAGATACATTCCATATCAAATAGCATACTTAAAGAAATTAATAATTCCGATAATGTGAGTATTTTAGAATTAGACAAAGAAGAAATTATTAGCTTATTTAAGGCTAATGGAATCTTACTTTTTAGAGGGTTTGATGTTGATGTTGATATTTTTAAAGAATTTACCAATCTCTTGAGTATCGATTTTATAAATTATGCTGGTGGTGCATTCAGTAGAAGGGTAATTAATGGAGATGAGACTCTTTTAAGCGTCAATGACTTTAAATCTGAGATTAAATTGCACGGAGAAATGTATTATCAGAAAAACATCCCACTTATGTTGTGGTTTTTCTGTGCTAATCCGCCATTAGAAGATGGTGAAACTACGGTGTGTGATGGTAGACAATTTTTTAATGAAATTAGTAGTTCAACCAAAGAGTTATTTAGCAAAAAGAAGTTAAAGTTTACTGTTCGGGTATCTCAAGAGGACTGGCAGAAAAAATACCAAACAGATGATTTGAATCAGTTAGAAGAAATGTGTCGGAAAAATAATACGCATTTGACAGTAAATGAGGATCAATCGATTCTACTTGAATACATTTCTCCAGCTATTATCCCTAGCAGATGTGGAAAATATCGAGTATTTATTAATAGTTTATTGCCCACAAAGCAGTTAAACCCAAAGATTCTTAATTTTGAGGATGATTCAGAAATTCCTGAAGAGGTTGTGTCTGAACTGAATCAAATTGCTGAAAAAATTACCACGGAAATCTCGTGGCGAAAAGGTGATATTTTAATGATTGACAATACAAGGATACTTCATGGTAGAAGAGCTTTTGCTGACGATCAAAGAGATATTTATATCAGGTTATGTTCTCCAGCTTTTTCATTTTGACATTTGGGATAAGTTTGACTGATAAAAATCAGTTAAGCTGAAAGTCAGCAGAGATTTTTACCAGTTTCTATTTAACACGTTACTTCATATCATAGCCAAACAAATTTGGGTCTACTTCTCCTAACTGCAACTCTGCTAAACCATATTCTGCCCATCGTCTCTCTACCATCGCCGCCACATCTGGGTCAGATTCCAAAGGCGAACCCCATTCATGGTCTGTTTCCGGCGGAATCTTTGTAGTCGCATCAATTCCCATCCGTCCACCTAAGCCAATCTTTTCACTGGCAAAATCCAAGGTATCAAAAGGTGTATTTGGCAAAATAAACACATCTCGCACTGGGTCAACTTTGGAACTAATCGCCCACACCACTTGACGCGGATCGCGAATATTTATGTCTTTATCCACAACAATTACAAATTTGGTGTACGTAAATTGTGGTAAAGCACTCCAAAACGCTAAAGCCGCCCGTCGCGCTTGTCCGGGATATGCTTTATCAATGGAAATAATCGCCGCTTTGTAACTTAAAGCTTCCATTGGGAGGAAGAAATCGACAATTTCAGATACTTGTTGGCGCAGTATGGGCGTATAAATGCGATTTAGTGCGATCGCCATCATCGCTTCTTCTTTAGGTGGACGACCGCTAAATGTTGTTAAATAAATCGGGTTTTTCCGGTGCGTCATACACTCAAAGCGAATCAAAGGCGAATCCTCAACGCCGCCGTAATAACCCATGTGGTCGCCAAAAGGCCCATCTGGTAACACTTCTCCTGGTGTAATCGTTCCTTCCAAGACAAATTCTGAATCGGCGGGAACTTCCAAATCTACAGTTTTACATTTCGCCAACTGCACACCAGAACCGCCGTATAGTCCAGCAAACAGCCATTCTGATAAATCTACAGGGATGGGTGTGGCAGCTGCCATAATAATTAGAGGATCTACACCAAGTGCGATCGCAACTTCTAATTTTTTCCCACGTTCGGCTGCTTTTCGCAAATGCCTCGCCCCACCCCGCACCGATAACCAGTGAACCGTCATCGTATTTTTAGATTGGAGTTGCAAGCGATACACACCTACGTTTGGTGTACCCGTCTCACAATCTTTAGTAATTACCAGTCCCAGCGTGATAATCTTGCCAGCATCACCAACGTAAGGACGTATCAAAGGTAACTTATTTAAATCTAAATCATTACCTTGAAGCACAACTTGCTGACAAGCGGGGAAAAAGTCTCGTCCTGGTTTCGCCTTCACCACATCAAACAATACTTTCCCAAAATCTATCGCCTGGGAAATCTTCTTCGGTGGTTTTGGCTGTTGCAGCATACTTAATTTTTTCCCCAGGGTTTCCAACTCCTCTGGATGCTGCATATTCATCGCCCAGCAAATCCTTTCCACAGTTCCCATCAAATTCACCGCCACAGGGAAGGAAGCGCCTTTGACGTTTTCAAACAACAACCCTGGGCCACCTTTTTGCAGCATCCGGTTGGAAATTTCAGCAATTTCCAATTCTGGGTCAACTAAAGCTGAAATACGCCGTAATTGTCCCTTTTCTTCCAGAATTTTAATGAATCCCCGCAAGTCTCTCGCCATTGTTCTAATAAAGCTGATTATTTAAGAAGTGTGAAGCGCTTTCTTATATTATGGGGTATTAGGGATTGGGCACGAGGCACTTGTACTGAGTTTCGACTGCGCGGAAATCGAGCGTTCGCGTAGCGTCTCCGTTAGGAGAAGTCGAGATTCAACTACCGCGAAGCCGTAAAGCCTGCGGCATAGCTACGCTTAGGGTGCAGCCTCTCCAAGAGTTGTATTGGCATTGGGGAAGGATAAGGAAGAATGCGTTCAATAATCTTCCCTTGTCTCCTTGTCCCTCACTCCGTCATCTACCCATTTGAAAAATTGTTGGTTTTAATTGGAAATTAACCTATTTGGTCACTTTTCTTAACTGTCTTTTCCAAAGTATTTAGTTATTGTATCTAGGGATACGCATTTATTTTTTATAAATAAGCGCTAACCTAATCAAACATGGCCAGAACATACTATACCTTCCTGGCAGGCGGTTTTGTTATATGACCCCTGCTAGGTTTATTTATTACAAGCTTGTACTGTGCCTTATTTTTGGATTTTTCTAAATTTATATGAGTTTGCGTTAGTGTAGTCCAACCCAAGCATCGCTAAAAGCATAAATTTTTGATCCTGACAAGGGGACTTTTAAAACATCCTCTGAAAGTTTGGGTATCTGAAACATAGCTGAAAATTGCTATTTATCCGAATTCAAAAATTTTTTAGAATTTTAAAATATCTAATGATTCTTCTATTTCTAAATCTAATATTCTTTCTCGTGTATCTTTGAGCGCTTCTAGCTTACCTTCTTTACGATAAATATCTGCTGCTTTCTGAAAATCTTCAATTGCTCCCTGTTTATCTGCTATTTCTAAACGAATATTGCCACGATTGTAATAAGCATCGGCATAATTATAATTAATTTGTATTGCTTGAGTATAATCTTCAATCGCTCTCTCAAAATCTCCTAAGTCAGAATGAGCATTACCACGGTTATAATAAGCATCGGCATAATTAGGATTAATCTGTATTGCCTGTGTATAATCTTGAATTGCTCCTTCAAAATCTCCTAAATCAGAACGAGCATTACCACGTTTTTTATAAGCTATGGCATCTTTTGGATTAATCTTGATTGCTTGAGGAAATCCCGGTTGAGAACCTAATAAATAACGAGCAATCCCCCGATTTTTATAAGCATCAGCATAATAAGGATTAATTTTAATAGCCTGGGTATAATCCTCAATTGCTCCTTGATTATCTCCTATATGAGAACGAGCTTCAGCCCGGTTTTTATAAGCTACGGCAACATTAGGATTAATTCTAATAGCCTGAGTGTAATCATTGATTGCTTCTTCTAATCGACCTAGTTGAGACAGAGCTAAACCTCGTTTATTGTAAGATTTAGCATCCTGAATATTCATCTGGATTGCCTGAGAATAATCTGCGATCGCAGCTTCATAATCACCCATTTGATAGTGAGTTAAACCTCGTTTATAATATAAATCAATATCGCTAGATGTAATTTTTAACGCTTTACTATAGTTAACGATCGCATTTGTATATTCTCCTTTTTCAAAATATTCATCTCCCAATTTTGCATAAAGTGTATTTAAATCTTCATTGTTATTATATTCAGGTTGAAAAAAAGATTTGAGTAACTGATTATTGGTTGGTTTAGATAAAATTTCTTGCTTCGGAAAATACTTGTAAATCGATGGTTGTTGTCTAGAAGAATTATTTAGAGAAGATTGTAACTGTTCTAGATAGCACCATAAACCTCCACCATACAACAACTGGTCTATCCCAAAGGAAATTTTACCAGTCTTTAACTTAATCATCCGGGTTGGGAGAAACCCAGCCAAAAAGAGGTGATACTGAGATTGTGCTTCACTTACATCTTCTTGAATCAAAATGCAAACTACAACTGCATTTTTTTCAACTTCTTCAGAACTGATTGACCATCTAACTCTATCAATATTACCGTGACGAGATTTAACCTCGATACCAATAGAGGGGTCAGAAGTCAAGGTAAAATCTATATTGCCATCGCCGCCGAATCGCTTTTCATAATCGACTTCGGTAATAAAATCTGCTAAACGTTCCTTGACAACTTCCTCACCCAACTTCCCTTTAAGATAGCTAATAAACACGTCACGGACTGGCGAAACACGCTTATATTTTTCAGCCATCAACCAGCAAAATTCCCGCAGTGCCTTTAATCTCTCTCCAGAGATTATAGTTAATTCGCTATATTGACCTTCGGTTTCACAATGAAGCAGACAACCAGATGTTAACCTTTTAATAAAATCAGACTGTAGCGATCGCAGTAGTGTAATCCAGTCCATTTATATTTCTGCGAATCTTTTGATGAGATTATTCTATTAAAATATCCAGTCGCCGTAAACCTTTTAATTAGCTTGGCAAAATTTATATCAGTTTTGGTGCGGCCATGTCTGATTATGCCAAAGTTTTGACTGCTAGGGAAGAGTGTAAGAGTGCGCTCGCTGGGAGGATAGCCAAAAACGCTTAATTTATCGAGGCGTTGAATCTCAACTCATCCACAATGAACAATAAGCATTGCAACTCTCTCTAACCACTTTCGACGTGGGTCTGCGGGTACGTTAATCATACAAGTACCTTCATGGCGTAGCCCAACCTAGGCATCGCCAATATGATTTACCGTGCGGGTTCGGCAGTTGCTTTCCGACGCAAGGCGACAGGAAAGCCTGCCTCACTATTTTTCCTCCACCCACTTCAACTTCAAAGCATCACTGACTACTGGATAGCTATTAAAATTTGTTAAAACTTATGAATTTGAATCAAAATTATTTAAGAAATAAATCATAATGTTCAGTAATTTCTAATTAACAATGTGCTTGTATATAAGCAGCAGTTAGGAACTTTTATATATGAATTACGATGCTTTTATTGTTCCACCAGGTTCAAAGATTTCTCTGAAAAAAAACTATGACCCAGCTTATAAAACTGATTTTGATCAAAAAGCTGATGCTGCAAACAAATTGCAGACAGATATTGAGCGATTAGCGAATTACCAAAATATTCTCTATGCTCAAAACACATATTCTTTGCTGATTATTTTTCAGGCAATGGATGCTGCTGGTAAAGATAGCACAATTAAACACGTGACCTCTGGGGTGAATCCGCAAGGATTTCAGGTGTTTAGTTTCAAGGCCCCCAGTGCGGAAGAATTAGATCATGACTACCTGTGGCGAACAATGAAAGCTTTGCCAGAAAGAGGTCGAATTGGGATATTCAACCGCTCATATTATGAAGAAACGCTAGTTGTTCGTGTCCATCCAGAAATGTTGAGAAAGCAACAACTTCCTTATTTCCCTAATGGAAATAAGATATGGAAGCAACGCTTTGAAGAAATTAATAATTTTGAAAAATATTTAGTAGACAATGGTGTGATCGTTCTGAAGTTCTTTCTTAATGTCTCTAAATCTGAGCAGAAAAAACGCTTTTTAGAACGGATTGAATATCCCGAAAAAAATTGGAAGTTTTCAGATAGCGATGTCAAAGAAAGAGCTTTTTGGGATGATTATATGAATGCTTATGAAGAGGTTTTTAATAACACTAGTACAAAATCGGCCCCTTGGTATATTATTCCTGCCGATCGCAAATGGTTTACACGTCTGGTAGTCGCCAACATAATCTGCACAAGACTAGAAGAACTCAATCTGAAATACCCCATAGTTAGTGACGAACATAGGCAGCAACTTTTGGAGGCAAAACGCATTTTAGAGCAAGAAGATGAACAGACAAGCTTAACAGATAAAGGCAAAAAAAAGTAAATTAGTTCAAATATACTGTATAATTTCTGTAAAGAAAGATGAGCAATCGTAAATTTATTAATGCTCCCTGTAACTAATTAAGTTTGGTTGGTACTGACAGCCGAAAAATCATGATTCAGATGGCAGAAGATGCCAAGAATAATCCACCCCACTTTACTAATGCTGCCTTTGATATTGTGGCGATCGCAGCGTCAGCAGGTGGTCTGACTGCACAAATTAAAGTGCTATCGACTCTACCCGCAAAATTCCCAGCCGCGATCGCCATTGTGCAACATATTTCTCCTGAACATCCGTCATTCATGGCAGAAATTCTCAGTCGGCGCACGGATATTACCGTCAAGCAGGCACAGGAAGGAGATTATCTCACCCCAGGAACGGCTTACATTGCTCCACCCAATCGGCACTTATTGGTTAACGATGACGGCACACTTTCCTTATCACAATCGAAATTAGTACATTTTTTACGTCCTTCGGCTGACTTATTATTTGAATCGGTTGCAGCCACTTACAAAGAAAGAGCGATCGCCATCGTGTTAACTGGAACGGGTAACGACGGCGCAATGGGAGTAGAAGCAATTAAAAAAATGGGCGGTACTGTCATTGTCCAAGATGTAAAAACCGCCGAATTTTCCGGGATGCCCTCAGCTGCGATTCAAACTGGCAACGTAGATTTTATTCTCCCCCTAGATGAAATCTCCAGCGCTCTGGTAACTTTAGTCATGGGAGAATCTAACTAAGCAGGGGAGCAGGGGAGGAAG
>NZ_JADEXU010000060.1 GCF_015206895.1 Nostoc sp. LEGE 12450
AAGAAGGGGGGCAGGGGAGCAGGGAGCAGGGGGATAAAGAAAACAACCCAATTCCCAATTCCCAATTCCCAATTCCCAATTCCCAATTCTCAATTCCCCATGCCCCATACCTAATCCAAAATCCAAAATCCAAAATCCAAAATTCCTATGGTTAGTCTGCTAGAAAATCCCTTGCGCGTTGGTCTGCAACAACAAGGGATGCCTGAACCCCAGATTATAGTTATCTTTGGCGCTTCTGGTGATCTCACCTGGCGCAAACTAGTGCCAGCACTTTACAAATTGCGGCGAGAACGGCGCATTCCACCAGAAACTACTATTGTTGGCGTAGCACGTCGAGAATGGAGCCATGAATACTTCCGCGAACAAATGCAGAAGGGCATGGAAGAGGCACATCCTGATGTCGATTTAGGGGAACTCTGGCAAGACTTCTCTCAAGGTCTCTTCTACAGTCCTGGAGATATAGACAACCCTGAAAGCTACCAGAAACTAAAAACCTTACTGAATGAATTAGACGAAAAACGGGGCACGCGAGGCAATCGCATGTTCTACTTATCCGTTGCTCCCTCATTCTTTCCCGAAGCAATTAAGCAGCTAGGAAGCGGCGGGATGCTAGAAGATCCCTACAAACATCGTCTAGTAATTGAGAAACCCTTTGGTCGGGACTTGGCTTCTGCCCAAAGCCTTAACCAAGTGGTACAGAAATATTGCAAAGAGCATCAAGTATATCGTATTGACCACTACTTGGGTAAAGAAACAGTCCAGAATTTGCTGGTGTTCCGCTTTGCCAATGCGATTTTTGAACCCTTGTGGAATCGTCAATTTGTTGACCACGTGCAAATTACCGTAGCAGAAACCGTGGGCGTAGAAGACCGGGCTGGCTACTATGAAAGCGCCGGCGCACTGCGGGATATGTTGCAAAATCACCTCATGCAACTTTACTGCTTAACGGCGATGGAAGCACCCAACGCAATGGATGCCGATAGCATCCGCACAGAAAAAGTGAAGGTACTCCAAGCTACTCGTTTAGCTGATGTTCACAATCTGTCGCGGTCAGCAGTACGTGGGCAATACAGTGCTGGCTGGATGAAAGGTCAAGCAGTGCCAGGATATCGCACAGAACCAGGCGTTGACCCCAACTCCACCACACCCACTTATGTAGCTATGAAGTTTTTGGTGGATAACTGGCGCTGGAAAGGTGTTCCTTTCTACTTGCGGACTGGAAAGCGGATGCCGAAAAAAGTGAGTGAGATTGCAATTCACTTCCGCGAAGTTCCATCTCGGATGTTTCAATCTGCCGCCCAACAGACAAACGCCAATATTTTGACGATGCGGATTCAGCCAAATGAAGGTATTTCCCTGCGTTTTGATGTCAAAATGCCGGGGGCAGAATTCCGCACCCGTTCCGTTGATATGGACTTTAGTTATGGTTCCTTTGGCATCCAAGCAACATCCGATGCCTACGATCGCTTATTCCTTGATTGTATGATGGGCGATCAAACATTGTTCACACGTGCAGATGAAGTAGAAGCAGCTTGGCAGGTAGTAACACCAGCCCTTTCCGTTTGGGATGCACCCGCCGATCCGACTACTATTCCCCAATATGAAGCGGGCACTTGGGAGCCAGAACAAGCAGAACTCTTAATTAACCAGGATGGCCGTCGCTGGCGCAGACTCTAAATATTAGTCATTAGTCATTGTCATTAGTCACTAGTAAAAACAAATGACAAATGACAAATGACAAATGACCAATGACGAATGACAAATGACAAATCTAAAACTACTATGGCTCTCCAAACTTCTACAATTTTTTCCCTCCAGGCACCGAAAGATATTTCGCTTAACGAAATAGATGCAGAACTGAATCAAATTTGGCAAAGCTATGGCATAACTGGCGAGGACGGTGGACTTCCCAGTGCTACTAGGGCAACAACGTTTACTTTAGTAGTCTATGAACCAGAAGAAACTCAGTATTTGTTGGCTGCTTTAGGATTTTACAACGGCCCAATTGATGGGATATTAGGGCCGCAAATGGCAGCAGCATTACGGGAAGTGCAAAATAAACATAAACTGCCAGAAACTGGAACAGCAACACCAGAAACTCTGACTGTATTACGAGAAGAATTCGCTAAAGGTCAGCGAAGTGGGACTGGAGGAGAACATGCTATTGCTGGATTAAATAGTGGTAGCCCCAGGATTGCCGATGAAATCGCTCTCCGCAACCCCTGCCGCATCATTGCCCTATTTCCTATTACTGGCGAAGATGAAGGGGTTAAGGCTCAAGTTTCTGCCTATTGCCCGATTCAAAAACAATCGTCAAGCACACTTATCTGCTGCGAATACATTACTCTGAGTGGAACTGCTGCTGCCTTAGAACGCATCGGTGGTATGATTCCAGCATTGTTGATTGGCGGTTTGCCGAAGTTTCTTTGGTGGAAGGCGACACCAGACCCTAACAACGGTCTATTCAAGCGCCTAGCAGCAATCTGCAATAATGTCATTGTCGATTCTTGCAACTTTAACGAGCCAGAAAGTGATTTACTCCGCCTAGAAGAGTTGGTAGAAGCTGGTGTACCTTTAGCTGATTTGAACTGGCGTCGCCTCGCATCATGGCAGGAATTGACAGCTGAAGCCTACGATTCGCCCAAGCGTCGTGCCGCCCTCAAAGAAATTGACCGCGTGACGATTGATTACGAAAAAGGCAATCCCGCCCAAGCTTTGCTGTTTTTGGGTTGGCTGGCAAGTCGATTGGAATGGCAACCAGTTTCTTATCAAAAGGAAAGTGGTGATTATGATATCACTCGCATCCATTTTATTTCTCAAGATCAGCGACAAGTAGAAGCCGAGTTAGCAGGAGTTCCCGTTGCGGATGTGGGCGATATTATTGGTGACTTGATTGCCTTGCGCCTCAGTTCTACAAATCCCCAGGCAGACTGTGGTACAGTTATATGCTCAGAAACTGGTGGTTGTATGCGGATGGAAACACATGGTGGTGCCCAATCTGCCGGTCTGTTTCAACAGGTAACTTCACTTTCAGAACAAAAAGCCGAAGCATTACTGAGTCAGCAGGTGCAACGCTGGGGTCGTGAGTCCCTTTTTGAAGAAAGTCTGGGAGTGACAGCGAATATTTTCAAATTGGCGAATTAACTTAGACCTAACCTCCTACTCTGCTTCCCGCGTCGGGAAGCAGGGCGGTTTCACAAAAGTAGTAAAAAACTAAAACTGGGTTTCAAAGCCTCTCTTTGTTTTGAGGCTACGGTGTACACACAAATTATCCGATTCCCAAAAATCCTCAAAAACCTCACCCTGTCCAAATACTTGTCGGGTTTTAACGACTTGTATGTACACCGTAGCCGTTTTGGAGAGAGGAATGGAGGCGGGGTAAAAAGCAATACAGTTCAGATAAACCCAAAACCCTGATCTAGAAACGTGATCTATCGCTCATGTAGAGACGCGATTTATCTATCGCGTCTTGAAAGACCAATTATCTACACCAATAACCTTTAACCCAAGCGTATTGCCTTATATCTCAATACGCTTGGGTTAAGGCCACTTGTAAAAGATCGTGGGTTTTGAGACGCGGTAAATCGCCGTCTCTACAAGTGTTTTGGTTTTATCTGAACTCTATTGGGGTAAAAAGCCGGCTCACAATTTTTCTTTCTTCGTATAAAACCACCCTCAATACGGTTCGGATAAGCATTTTTCACTTTCCTTGTGGTCCGGGTAAAGGATAAGGGGTAAAGGGGAAAAGATGTATTCAAAACCTTTTCCCTTTCCCCTTCCCCCTTTAACCGAACCGTATTGAAACCACTCTGCCTTTTTAAGGGGACAACCAAAGTCAAAGTCCCCCTTTTTAAAGTGAATTTATAGGGTTCTAAATCTTTTGATACCAATCAGAGGACTTTTAAAACATCCTCTAATTGGTAAGAGGCTGATTACACTATTATCTATTGATAGCAATGTTGGCAGGCTTTTCCTTAATTTGACTATCTAATTTGACTATATGACAAAAGTAATGGTTTTTACAAAAAATAGAAATTAAAGGGAACCTAATACTTTAGTAAGTGTCTCATTAATTAACAGTAATAAAAATAATTCTACTGGAGTTAAAAATTAATGTTTACTTTTAATCGTTTGCAATCTGGAACAGCTGCACTCATGGCTTTGAGCGTCACAGTCGGCACTGTAGCTCCTTTTATTACAGCTTCGCCATCTTTAGCTCAAACTACTTTTTCTGATGTTTCATCTAATTATTGGGCGGCACAATTTATTCAACAATTGTCACAGCGTGGTGTAATTGCCGGATTTCCTGATGGTAGTTTCCGTCCTGAAGAAGCAGTGACACGCGCTCAATTTGCCGCTATGGTCAACAAAGCTTTCCAAAAATCACAGCAACGATCGCCAATTAACTTTGCTGACGTGCCCAGCAATTATTGGGCATCAAGTGCCATTCAGCAAGCTTATACCATTGGTTTCTTATCTGGATATCCCGGTAATCGTTTTGAGCCAAACCAAGCTATTCCTCGCCAACAGGTTTTAGTTTCCCTCGCTAACGGTCTTGAATATAGTCCCATCGGCAATACCGAAAGCACTCTGCAATACTTCAACGATGCTTCTAACATCGCTAGCTATGCCCGTAGCCCGATCGCAGCTGCAACTGAAAAGCAAATAGTTGTGAACTATCCTAATGTGAAGTTCCTAAATCCAACTGCAACCGCTACTCGCGCCCAAGTAGCAGCTTTTATCTACCAAGCATTGGTTAGTTCTAACCAAGCCTCAGCAATTAACTCGCCTTATGTTGTGGCTGTCGGGTCTACTACCCCAACGCCTGTATCAGTCACAATTCCTCAAGGGACTGCTATCCCTGTGAAGTATGACAAGGCAGAAAAAATTCTGGTTACAAAGGATGAGACAGCGCCTTTGACATTAACAGTATCCCAAAACGTAGTAACACAAGACGGATCTGTAGTGATTCCTGCTGGTAGTCAAGTAATTGGTCAACTCAAGCCTGCTACAGGCGGTTCTCAATTCGTTGCCGAGAAACTGGTTTTGACCAGTGGACAGGAGTATCAGCTTAACGCTAGCTCTGAAGTGATCACCAAAACTGAAACCGTCAAGAAGGGTACTAGTGTTGGTTCAATTATCAAAAATACTGTATTGGGTGCAGGTGCGGCAACTGCGGTATCTGCTGTAACTGGCGATCGCGCGATCGCCACAGAAGAAGTTTTGGGTGGCGCTGGTATCGGTGCATTGGTTGGTCTGTTCTTCGGTAAGAATAGCGTTGACTTAATCGCCATTGACCCAAATACCGATTTACAAATGACCATCAATCAAAACCTGTTGGTTTCACTCAGATAGTCATTGGTCATTAGTCATAAGTCATTGGTATTTACAAAGGACAAATGACCAACTCTCTACTTCAGTTATTAGCCATTAGTCTTTACAAATAACAAATGACAAAGGACAAATGACAAATGACTAATTTTGAACTTCTGGCAACCAAATAATAAACGTAGTCCCCGGTGCATTGGGTGAAGTTAGCTTAGAGTTGATTGCAGGGCTGAAAACCTCGATTTTGCCCTGCATTTGCTCTATTAATTGTTTAGCGATCGCTAACCCCAAACCTGTGCCAGGGATTTCTGTTTGCGCTTGTACACCCCGATAATGCCGTTCTCCCAGATGTTCTAAATCTTCGGGTGGAATGCCAGGTCCGTTGTCACTGATCGCAATTCCCTGAAAATTAGCTTTTTCTTGCCCCGCCTGAATCAAAATTTTGCCACCAGTGGGAGTATATTTCAAAGCATTATCGATGATATTAGTTAAAACTTCTCGTAATGCTTTGATATTGGCACGTACTAGGGGTGAATTCTCTTGAATTTCAGTTATTAGTTTTAGCTTTCGCTCTTGGGCGATCGCTTTGGCTGATATTAATAATGGTTCTAATATATCTGCTAACGAGCAGTCAACTGCTTTATCTCCCGTTCCCGGCAATAATAGCGGCGGTTTAGCGTCTTTTTGGATAGTTGCTTCCACAAACACTTCATGTTCGGGTAGATGTAGTGGTGCTAAATCTGTCTCTGTCAAGTCTATTACTTGATCGAATTGTTGTAGCAATTCTTGGAGGCGATCGCTTTCTCGCACAATACTATTAGCCACATCCCGGTTGCTATCTCCTGGACGCAGCCGCTTCAATAGCAGTTTACCAAAAGTCCGCAATGCCGTTAATGGGTTACGAAACTGATGCAACAGGTTATCTAGCAAATCTCGCTGTTTTTCTTGGAGAATTTGTTGCTCACGCAACTGCTCCTCAAACCATGCCCGGCGTTGATCTAAAATACAAGCGATCGCTAATGTTCGGGCTATCTGTTGAATCTGACTTTCCTCATGTCCATTCCATGCCCGGTCTTGCCTACCCGTCACTAGTAACCCCATCATCACACCCTCATAAACCAGAGGTAAAACAATTTGGTTGCCACTAAAGAGGTATTCCTCTTTTAAATGGGGTTGAGATGCCTCATATTCCTGTGACGAGGTTGGAGATTCCGATCCTGCTGCCAATAACCTTCTACGATCGTTGGGTAATATAAACACATTTCCAACTTGAAGCTGCTTGTGTACTGTCGCCTCAGCAGTCTCTTCCCCTGGCGGTAATAATGCTGCTTCTGGATAAATTACCACAGGAATCAGTTTGGCCTCACCAGAAGGAGTCTCTACCAATTCTTGTGTCAGGTACACAATACTTAAAGTTGCTCCCAGCCCTTGGGTTAGCAGCGCTATTTGCTCTCGACACAGAGCAATAAAATCGGAACTGGCAGACATTAACATTTTTTAGCTCTTGCTCAAGATTACAGATTTTGAGGCATGATGATAAGAGAGGATACTTAATTTTTACCTCACCCATTCAATAAAGCTTAACTAAAATCTTCTTAGTGATGGTTTGTACCAAGGAATTATTTTCTTAGGTAATTTCGTTTTATCTATTTTCAAATATGTTAACTTTCTTGCATGAAAAGGTTAAAAACTATTGATATTTTGAACTAGAACTTATATAATGACGACGGATTTTGTAGCTAACACTACAATCTATAGCTTGAAAGAGGAGGACAATAGGTTGGCAAGGAGACGCAAAAGGAAAAGTCGCCGTCGTCAAGAAGGACGGCGTATTTTGGAACACGTGCCTCAATATAGCATCGAAAGTGGCGAAGAAAAACCTGTGACAGCAGCGAGAAGATTCATTCAAGCTGAAGGGATTTTGCCACCTGCGTTGCTACTCGTAAAGCGAAATGAACACACAACAGATCGTTATTTCTGGGCAGAAAAGGGACTGTTTGGTGCTCAATACGTAGAGGAAAACCATTTCTTGTTTCCAAGCTTGAGGGTATTAGAACCTTCGCCTGGTCAAGAACCTCTTGCTTTAGCTAGCCGGTGAACCATAGTTGGTCATCTTACACATTGAGTGTGGCTCCTGACTATTCATTAACTGGCAAAATAGCTAAGTTTATGCAAAATTTAATTTTTTTTTAGTTTGGAGCTGATTTGCTAGTAAGGCTAGTCCAGGTAGTTGGAAAATAAACTAGTCTCAAAGCACGCTAGATTGCATGGGTTGATACTAGTGTCATGATATAGAAGGGAGTGGGTATAGAGCCAAGCGCCTCCAAAAGCGCTAGTGAAGTTGCGCTCTTATACCGTGAATTGTTAACAAAGCTCTGTCAACGAATTTAAGTTAATTAATTTAAATTTCTCCCCACGACTTATATCGTGGGGAAAATGACAAAGCAGAAGTCTTGATTTCCTCCTTTTTACTTTTCATTGCTTAAAGATTAGATCAGGTCAGAAGTCTGCATATCATAGTTAAAAAAAGCAACAATTATTCACCAGCCTTGAGCTGTAGAGTTCTCTGTAACTCACTGAGTTCATCTCGATGGGCAACTACAGTGATCTTACTTGAGGAGGTTTGTTCGCTCTGAGTTGTTTCTACTTTGAGTGACACCTTCTCAAGTCTTCCAGATTTTTTCCAATAAAACAGGCCAGTTAAAGGCGACAGCAGTACCATAGCCAAAACAATGGGACTGAGGTTAGGAAAAAGCAGGTATACGACTAGTGAGAGACAAACAATCCCAGTCGCTGCCAGCAGAGTTAAAAATATAGCTAAAAACCAACTGGGGCGAACATTCCCTTCAAAAGTCACTTTGTTTTGTTCTCGGTCTACCTCTGCCACTTGGTAAGACCGGGAGCGAAAATACTCTTTTAATTGAGACATTAAAGCAGCTTCGTCTTGCTCAGATACCAGTTGCACTGTTTGTATGCGGTCTTTAGTCGAGGCACGAATAAAGAAAAACAGCCCAACCGATAACAACAAGGTTAGCAGGAACGTAGATGGCAGAATAGCAGTATCCATAACTGATTGTTATTGTTTGACTGGAGGAGACTTATTCATTATCAATTATTCGTTACTTTGTCCTCCTATTAATGTAGTTAAGCCATTGCAAAGCTAAATCTTGCGCTTGAACTTGCCATTCTGGAGAAACTTGGTACATCCGCCTGGGTCGTCCTCGTCCTTCCAGTTTCTTCCAATATCCAGTGATTGCCTTTTGGTCTTCCAGAAATTTGATTGCACTATAAAGCACAGTATCCGAAAGCCTATAGGTTGGATATTCAGTTTCTAATTGCTCAATCAACTCGGTTCCGTAGGATTCACCTTGTAATAAAACAGACAGTATGTAACAAACTGCTACTTCCTGACAAAGGTAAGTTGGCGGAGGATTTTCAAAGAATTGATATATATCCTCAAGTTTCATGGTTAGTGAATGGCTAAAAAAATGCCTTATGGTAAGGTCTACAATCCTTGTAGTCAGTATACAGTGCTACTGCCAAGTGAGTAATATATATAATGCTACTTAGACTAGATTTACAAAGCGTAAATACCAAACGATTATCCACGCTTGTGAAGTCGTGGTAAGAGTTGCGAGTTTTAGGGAAACAAAGAAATGTACCCTAACCCAAGCTTGATATGGTGTGGTGAGGAGCTAACAGAGAGTAGCAAATTCACTTAGTACAGAAAGTACTTAGTATGATCGGATTAGGGCAAATGCCAAGCCCCAGCTTTTAGGCGTGAGGTTTCTGACTGTCTTGGTATTAAGTAATGCCAAGGTAGTTAGAAGTGCTTAAGCAATAAAATGCCATCGAAGAAATTTTACAGGTAAAATGCAATTTTGTCTGTAAAACTTAATAAACACTTTGTTTTACAGTGATTTTCCCAATGCAAATCATAAGAATTTAAGCTATGGGATATATGTAGTTTAAAGCTGCTACGGCGGTGGACACACTTAAGTAGTACGCATTACTGATTTGCTGGATAAGAGAATCTCTTGTCGCATTTGGTAGATGTGATAGTAAATTTATCAAAGAAGACGCAAAGACTAGAGCATCGATTCAGTAATCAAAAACTTAATCCCCAGCCTCCTTGACTAAAAGAGAAGAGGTTGGGGAGAGATGATTCGTTACTGATAGGACTTACGCAAAACTAGTTGCTGTAGGGACAATTTATGAATTACCCTACTTGAAAATCCTTCTTTTCGGCCATTATTTACGTAAGTCCTGACTGAATTGGTGTTCTCGGAGAGATAGAGACGTAGAGTGTGATACCTCTCAAAACAGTTCTCCGTGTTCTCCGAACTTTTGAGCTAAGGCTTCCTTAGATTAAACTTTTGTCTTTGTGTCTTTGTGTCCTTTGAAAGTGCCCGGCACTTCTATATATGTCACAGACTCCCGATGCTCCATCATCTTCTCTGCGGGCTATTGCCCAAACCTTTCGCCTTACAGGTTGGATTAGCTTCTGGATTCAGCTAGTACTAGGCGTTGTTTCTAGCATAATTGTGTTGCTGTTCGCCATCTTTAATCAAAGAACTGGTAGTCCTAGTAATAATCCTGGGACTGGCTTTGGCGTATTTTTAGCAATTTGTGGACTGGTTGTTTTGGGTGGAGGTATTTATTTAGCTTATCGTTACACCAGAATTGGCAAACAATTGGAATCCTCCAATCCCAGCAACCGCCCTCGCAAAAGTGAGACTGTGCAAGTATTACGCTTAGGGCTGTGGGTAAATTTAGGCGGAACACTGGTGACTCTTTTAGGCGCGCAAGCGATCGTTGGTACACTGGTAGCAAGATCCATATCTCCTCAAGCTATAACTACACAGTTTTTTGACCCTACCCGTATTATTAGCGGTCTAGATATGCTTGTCGTACAGGCAAATACCAACACTGTATCAGCACATTTTGCAGGGCTTATAGCCTCATTGTGGCTACTCAATCGTATTAATCGACCCTAGTTATAAGTTCTGTTAGCGGTAGCGGGGCGGGCGTTTCGCGTATGCTGAGTTTTCAAGAGCCAAAAGAAAATTATCATACTTTTCCGAAACGGGTAAAACTGCGTGTGAAGACAACTACATAATCCTTGGAAAAACATCCTGATAGTACAGCATTGCGTAAATGAACTATCCATTTCAAATCAATGAAACGCTTGCGGTATAAGAATTACCAATTACTTTAGCTAGTCGGGAGAGCGGTACACTACGCATAGCAATATCACCGTAGGGGTACGGGTATCATTAAGAATTCTGCCAAGCTGTACTAACAAGTGATGTCAAAACTAAAACCGGGATGATGTATACCTTTTTTATAAGTTTGAACACTATGAAAAATCAATTTGACACCAGGAGAAATCAACCAGCCTATAAATTTAATCAAGACGCATGGAGATTTGGCGTACAGGTTTTCTTTAGTAGCATCGTATTGGGGCTATGCATTTTCAAGCTTGGCTCGCCAGGGGACGATAAAAATGTTGCCCTTTACTGGGGTGGTTTATCAAGTGTGCTTGCATACTGGTTGCCTTCACCTGGACAAACCAGAGACGATAAGGAACCACAAAGTATCACTCAAAGGACGTTTGCGGCCGCTGATAATAATAATGGTAATGGTCAAAGTCTTGCTCAGGTTACTGAAACAAGAGTGACTCAAGATACGAGTTCATGATTGGTTAAATGCAATATATTGTTTCTTAGCCCTGGCAGTGATGCTAGGGAAAAATCTTGATTCAGAGATTGAGACTGAATTTTTGCAATAAACTTTGTTTTTCCAGTCACAGCAAACCAAAATTACTATATGCTAAATGCTTAATGTGTTAACTGTATTGACAGAAAGATTTTAGGCTAGAAACTGAGAAAAATCTGTGCTGGATATTAAGCAAATACGGGAAAATCCGCAATTAGTTCAAGAACGATTGAATAGTCGTAGTGGTAAATACGACATTGAACCGATTCTACAGTTAGATCGGCAACAACGAGAACTAGAGGGGACACGCAGTCAACTCCAAGCTCGGAGCAACGAAATCGGTAAAATTGTTGGGCAGAAGATTAAATCTGGGATTAATTCTCAAGACCCAGAAATTCAAGCTTTGCGCGATGAAGGTAACTCTGTCAAAGCGACTTTGAGCCAACTGGAACCCCAGGAAAAAGACCTCAAAGCTCAAATTGCTCAACTTGTGTTGGCACTTCCCAACTTACCAAGCGACTCTACACCCCTTGGAAAGAATGAAGAAGATAACGTAGAAATGCGCCGTTGGGGTGATGAGTATATTCCCCAAAATCCGAATATTCTTCCTCACTGGGAAATAGGCGAAAAGATAGGTATTCTCAATGTTGAACGGGCTGTAAAAGTTGCCCAAAGTCGCTTTGTGGCTTTGGTAGGCGCTGGTGCGGCATTGGAAAGGGCATTAATTCAATTTATGCTGACTCTCCATACTCAAGCTGGGTATGTGGAAGTTAGTCCGCCTCTGTTAGTGAATACCGAGTCTTTGACGGCGACCGGTCAGTTACCCAAGTTTGCGGAAGAAAGCTTTAAATGCGCGGATGATGATTTGTGGCTGATTCCGACGGCGGAAGTTCCAGTTACAAATCTCTACCGGGGTGAAATTCTCGCTGCTGAAGATTTGCCTATTTACCACTGCGCTTTTACTCCCTGTTTTCGCCGCGAAGCTGGTAGCTATGGGCGCGATATGCGGGGATTAATTCGCCTGCATCAGTTCAACAAGGTGGAAATGGTGAAATTTGTTGAACCTAGTACGTCTTTTGATGAACTGGAGAAATTGGTGGGGAATGCAGAAGCGATTTTACAGGCGTTGCGGTTGCCTTATCGAGTAGTTAATTTAAGTACTGGGGATTTGGGATTTGCCTCTACCAAAACTTATGATTTAGAGGTTTGGTTGCCCTCTTCTGGCAAATACCGCGAAATTTCTAGCTGTTCCAATACTATAGATTTCCAAGCAAGACGGGCTGATATTCGCTTCAAAGAGGCGGGGAAAAAAGGAACTCAGTTCGTACATACCCTCAATGGTTCGGGTTTGGCGGTGGGAAGGACTATGGCTGCAATTTTGGAGAATTATCAACAACCTGATGGGACAGTGAAGATACCAGAAGCGCTGCAACCTTATTTGGGGCGTGAAGTTTTATAATTTGTCATTAGTCATTTGTCCTTTGTTATTTACCAATGACCAATACTTCTCTACGAGAGGCTGCGCCAACGGCTTCTCCTAACGGAGACGCTGCGCGTTAGCGGAGCTTTCGCTTTAGCGATACGCTCAGTACAAGTGACCAATGACCAACGACTAATACCCAATACCCAATGCCCAATTAGAATGGAGATAACTATAGCTTAATATTTTCACTAATTTACTCTATGTCAGTTTTAGCAGCGATCGCAGTCTTGGCTGTTTTGATCTTGGTACACGAGTTGGGACATTTTGTTGCAGCACGTTCTCAAGGCATTCTCGTTAACCGTTTTTCTTTGGGTTTTGGCCCAGTTCTTTTAAAGTACCAAGGTTCACAAACCGAATATGCTGTCCGCGCCTTTCCCCTGGGCGGCTTTGTGGGCTTTCCTGATGATGACCCCGATAGCGATGTTCCACCCAATGACCCGAATCTGCTGCGTAACCGTCCAGTTTTAGACCGGGCGATCGTTATCAGTGCCGGAGTAATCGCCAATTTAATATTTGCCTATTTGGTGCTGGTTCTGCAATTGGGTATCGTTGGTATTCCCAAAGAATTAAACTATCAAGCTGGTGTAATTGTACAGCCTGTTAATCAAGAATCTGTTGCCTATCAAGCAGGAATTCGAGAAGGAGATATTATTCTGGCTGTTAACGGCCAAGAACTCCCGGCTTCTGAGAAATCAACTCCTTTGCTGACAAAAGAAATTCAAACTCATCCCAATCAGCAAATCGAACTGAAAATTCTGCGTGAAAACCAACAACAAACCCTGAAATTAACACCAAAACTGGGAGCCGATGGCAAAGGTGTAGTTGGTGTGGCACTTAGTCCAAATGCTACAGCAATTTATCGCCGTCCTAATAGTCCTTTTGAAATTTTCGGTCTTGCTGCTAACAGGTTTCAACAATTATTTGTTGGGACACTTAGCGGTTTTGGTCAGTTGATTACCAATTTTCAACAAACAGCTGGACAAGTTTCTGGGCCAGTTAATATTGTCAAAATTGGTGCAAAATTAGCTGAGGACAATAGCGTAAATCTGTTGTCTTTTGCGGCAATTATCAGCATTAACTTGGCTATTATCAATATTTTGCCTTTACCAGCTTTGGATGGCGGACAACTAGCTTTTCTGCTGATTGAAGGTTTACGCGGTAAGCCTGTACCCTCCCGGATTCAAGAAGGTGTAATGCAAACTGGTTTGGTGTTACTCTTAGGGTTAGGAATTTTTCTGATAGTCAAAGAAACCACTCAATTAACTAGCCAATTGGAGTGGGTACAAAAATTATTCCAGTGAGCGTTACTACCCGCAAATCGTTATCTAAAAAGCAACGGGCGATAGAAATTTTAGCTCGTCTGAAGCGTCTTTATCCAGATGCTACTTGCTCTTTGAACTACTCAACACCAGTACAATTGTTGGTGGCAACTATTCTCTCGGCTCAGTGTACTGATGAGCGAGTGAATAAGGTAACACCAGCTTTATTTGGTAAGTTTCCTGATGCTGAGAGTTTAGCGATCGCTGACTTGGTAGAATTAGAAACTTTGGTGCGTTCAACTGGGTTTTATCGCAACAAAGCCAAGAACATTCAAGCCGCCTGTCGAATGATTGTCACTGAGTTTAACTCTGTTGTTCCCAACCAAATGGAGCAATTATTAAAGCTTCCAGGTGTGGCGCGCAAGACAGCAAATGTAGTCCTAGCTCATGCCTATGGCATTAATGCTGGCGTGACAGTAGATACTCATGTTAAGCGCCTCAGCGGACGTTTGGGTTTAACTGAACATACAGACCCCGTTCGGATTGAGCAAGATTTAATGGGTTTATTGCCTCAGCCTGATTGGGAAAATTGGTCAATTGGGCTGATTTTTCACGGTCGTGCGATTTGTAAAGCCCGCTCTCCCATCTGCGTTGCTTGTGAGCTTGCCGATTTATGTCCTGCTGCAAATAAGCCAGTGGTTGTAGGGTAAGCAACATAAGTAACCCCAGAATTGATGGAGAGAATGTAGAATGGAAAACGGTGTCTTTAAATAAGTTAGAGAATATATGGCTAAAAAGAGCATGATTGAGCGCGAGAAAAAGCGCACCAGGTTGATAGAAAAGTATGCTGACAAGCGGGAAGCCCTTTTGGATGAGTTCAGAAGTGCAGCATCTCCTTTGGATAAGCTAGAAATCCACCGGAAGATTCAACAGCTACCCCGGAATAGTGCGCCCACCCGCCACCGCAACCGTTGCTGGTTAACTGGTCGTTCTAGAGGAGTTTACCGCGATTTTGGACTCTCTCGGAACGTGCTACGAGAATGGGCGCATGAAGGTCTTTTGCCTGGAGTTGTTAAGTCTAGCTGGTAGTTAAGAGTCATTAGTCATTAGTCATTAGTCATTGGTAAAGAACAAATGACAAAGGACAAATGACAAATGACAAAATATTATTGACCACAACACTTATCAATTCCCAGACTTTCTAAGAGTAGATCGCTGACGGCGTTGGCGATCGCAAACTCTCCATAAAAGCTATTGGAAAAATCATACGACTGCATCTCTGTGACAATGGCAATTACCAGAGAACCAAGGTCGTTTTCTCCTTCCATCCGTTGACGCACAAAAATCTGTGCGGCTCGTTGGGCAATATTTTGGTTTACTGCTTCGGGGATAAATTCTGTATCTAGCCACCGTTGTAAACGCTCTTTTAACCATTCACCTTCGAGCAGTGGGTTTTCAGGTGGTGGTAGGGTAATGGGTGGAATTGGTTGAGTCATCTTTTTTAAACGCAGAGGGACGCGGAGGGAAACGCAAAGGAACGCTGAGGTTGACTGTTAGCATCAAATTGCGTTTCTAAGAGTGTTTTTTTATATTTATTTATGCAATATGATATCGCCGCTATTGTTGAGGGCTATGCACAAGGCTATTTTCTCATGGCTGATGAACGCGATCGCCTGAGTTGGTACGGAAGTCGCGATCGAACTTTTATTCCTTTGGATGAACGGTTTCGTTACCCCAAGTCTTTACAGCGTGTTCTCAATCAAGAACGGTTTACTGTGGCAATTAATCGGGACTTCCAAGCTGTAGTCGCTGGGTGTGCTGACAGAGAGACAACTTGGATTTCACCGGAATTGGAAAAGATTTACTGGCTACTTTACCAAAGTGGTTATGCTTTTAGTTTTGAAACTTGGCAGGGTGACGAATTAGCTGGGGGAATTTTGGGGATTGTCATTGGTGGGGCTTTCATTGGCGAGTCGATGTTTTACCGTATTCCTGAAGGCTCTAAGGTAGCGATGGTTAAATTGGTGGAAAGATTGCGTCAGAGGAAATTTGTATTTTTTGATGCCCAAATGATGAATCCCCATTTGGAGAGGTTTGGCGCTTATCGGGTTGAGGATGAAGAATATCAAGTTTTACTCAAGCAAGCGTTGCAACATCGATGTTTATTGGTATAACATTTAACAGCATTTAATTGAAAAGCTTATAGGAAGTGCAATAAGCGATAATGGACTTAACTGTTTATGTATTGTTCATTAAGCCTTCATGCAGTTTGAGTGGGACTAAACGAAGAATTTTGAAAATATTCGTAAACATCGAATTGATTTTGCAGATGTCCCTGGAATGTTTGACAATTCCATGCTAATTGAGCTTGATGAGCCTTTTGATTATGGCGAAGATCGCTGAATCGGAATCGGCTTTTTAGGCAACGGTGTAGCAGTTGTCATTTGGACAGAACGACAGAACAACATAGTCCGCATTATCTCAGCAAGAAGGGCAAACCGATATGAACGTCAACGACTTGAACAATACCTCACGTACTGATTGGGCTGCATTAGAGGCGATGACGGATGAAGACATTGATTACTCAGACATCCCACCGTTGAGCGATGAGTTTTTTGAAAATGCCATGCTAAGGATTCCGGCAACGCGAGCCAGTGAATTGATTCAGTTAGATCCAGAAGTGATAACGTGGTTTCGTGAACAAGGTACAGAGTACAAAACACTGATTAACTCAGTTTTGCGCCGTTACATTGAAAACAATGGCGATCGGGGCGCAGGCTAACAATAACTTTACAGCGAACGGTCTACTACTTACTTTTAAAATATAAGGTTGGGTAGAAGGATGGACTTACCCAACAGATTTTTCCACTCACAATCTTAAACACTTCCACGATGAAAAGTGCGATCACAGGATTTATCATTCAGTTTATTAACTGAACTCCAAGAGTTAAGAGAAGACGAGGATTTATGAATCGATACAGTATGATTCTTCAATGGTCTGATGAAGATCAACTTTTCCTAGTTACGATTCCAGAGTTTGGCGATCGCGTTATTATGCCTTGCACTCACGGCAAAACTCGTGAAGAAGCTATTCATAATGGTGAAGAAGTGATTGAAATGTATTTGGAAGCTTGGGAAGTAGAAGGTGAATCGATTCCTCAACCTAGCACACTTCAAATTGCCTGATTACCATTTCAAAACCATTGAATTGGCAAAAAAAAATGTTGACTGCTTATATGCCACCGTAACGTAGTTTGAAGTTTCTTGGGCTACCCTGAAGATATAATCGGTAAACTAGCCTTGCTATGAGTATTGTAATCTCAGACGAAATTCTACAAGCATCTCAGCTTACCCCAAGCGAGTTTTGTCAAGAAATTGCGCTGTTCCTATTCCAGACAGGACGCTTAACGATAGGCTATGCCAGTCAGCTAGCGGATATGCAACCCAATACCTTTCGCCAACTCCTCAAGCAGCGAAACATCCCTCTCTACTCCTACGACATTGAGGACTTTGAATTGGATTTGAAAAACCTGCGAGAGCTTGGAAGGCTGTGATTGTTATCAGTGATACGTCGGCGATCACCAATTTAGCGGCAATTCAACACTTGCAACTTCTGCCTCAACTCTACACTCAAGTCACCATTCCCGAAGCAGTATATTGTGAGCTTACCGATATCGATCCTCCCGTTCCTGGAAACTCTGAAGTTCAAACTGCTTCTTGGCTGGAAGTGCGAAAAGTTGTAAACCGCGAGATTGTTGAACGCCTTCGAGATGAGGTGAGATTAGATCCTGGAGAGTCTGAGGCGATCGCCCTTACCTTAGAACTGAGTGCTGATTTACTATTGATTGATGAACGTCGGGGTCGAGCAGAAGCTAATCGCCTGGGGTTAAGGATTACTGGATTGCTGGGTATTTTGATTGAGGCGAAACATCAAAATCTCATACTTGCTGTCAAACCGTTGATGGATGCCTTAATTACTACATCAGAGTTTAGAGTTTCTCCAGCCCTATACAATCAGATTTTAAATATGGTAAATGAAGTCTGATGTCTAAGGAAAGTTTGGTCTAATATCTCATGACATAGTACGATTGCACTCTCAAATCCCTTACACCCTTTCTTCAGTAACTAATGTCAGACTAACCCATTCGCCTTTGTCGTTATAGCTACGAATCATCCTCTGGCGCAGATTTGGCTGGATTAACCAACCCGCTTCCAAAAATAAGGGTTGACGTAATTGCACCTTGAGGGGAGAAGTTGCAGAAGCGCCATCAGGTAACAATAATACTTGTACCTGTTTTTCTGGATCTTGGTCAAAGAGGATGATAGAACCTTTGATAGTAGCAGTTGAGGTAATTGTGCGATCGCCAAAAGAAGTACTTTGAATTAATCGCCTAGCATCATCAAGTTGTATTTTCAAAGTTGTAGAGTAAATATCAGGCGATCGCAAATCTCGATATATTGTCACTGCTTGTCCTCGCCATTCTCCTAACAAGTCATGTATCTGCAAAAGGGGACGTTCTGCTACCGGGGTTCCAGCTAGATGTTCTCGAATGAGAGTTAGTCCATTTAGATGACCATTTTTATCAAACAGTTGTACCAGACGTAAGCGGCGATTTTCATGAACAAAAGCGAGTTCTCCACCAAATTCGGAAAATGGCCCTAGCTGGATTAAACCTTCAGAAAATGAACCATTTTCAAAAAATAGCAGACCCCCTCCCACAGACCTAAATTCTCTGATTACATCATCCTTTCCCGAACGGCTTAGAGTTAGGCGTACTGTCTGGTTATTGTTCAAACCTTCTAGGCAAAGACGGCTAGAAGTATCGTTCAGAAGTGTACCTTCGGGAGAAAAGTTGGTAAATGAACCTTCCCATACACCAAGATTTTGCAGAAAACATTCCCATTGTGATTTCATAAAGATTTGTCCTTTGTCATTTGTCATTGGTCATTTGTACATAACCAATGCCCAATCTTTAACCCCTAACCTTTAGCAAAACTTCGGACTGCAAATAAGCTTCCCATTAATCCTACAGCTGCACCGAAACTCAAGAGAATCAAGGGTAATAGTAAAACTTGGCCTGGAGTGAGTTGCACACCATTGCTGATAACTTGAATAAACTCAGGTTGATTGGCTAGCAATTTACCAAGAAACTGTTGAATCACAGAGATGAAACTCCAAGCGATCGCACCACCAACTAAACCAAAAGCAATTCCTTGTAAAATAAACGGCAGGTAAATCCAAGCTGAAGTTGCTCCCACCAGTTGCATAATTTCAATTTCTTGCCGTCGCGCCATCACAATCAACCGAATTGTGGTTGTAGTCACTGCGATCGCTGTTAGGGTCAGAATAATTGTAATTGTTAAAGTAATCCAGTTCAGACCCCGGTGCAACTGGGCAATACGTTTAACTGCTTCATCGATATACTCCACCGTCTCAACTCCGGGCAACTTAGCCAGTTGCGTTGCTAAAGTTGGTACAACTTGAGAATTACGCGCTTTCACCTTCATTTCGTCAACTAAAGGATTCTCACCTAGCTGCTGGGTAGCACCCTCAATATCAGAAATTCTCATTTCCTTAACTAACTTAGTCCAAGCTTGCTCTTTGGTAATGGTTTGCATCGCTGCAACCTCTGGCATTTTTGCGATCAGTGGCTCAATGTTTTCGGCTCGTGCATCCGGTTCAAGATAAACTGATACTTCTAGCTGACTACCGAACTGATAGAGTAGTTTTTCGACTTGCCAAGAGGTTTGCAAACTCAAACCAAATAAAAACAGTAACACTGTCACAGTACTTACAGCTGCCCAATTCATCCAACCTCCCCGCAGTAAACCGAGGAAAGTTTCTTTAAGCAGATAGTCTAGTTTCGTAAAAGATTTAAACACACATCACCCCAGTCAATAATTCGTAATTCGTAATTCGTAATTTATAATTCATCATTCATCATTCAGCACTCCCGATTCCCAATTCCCCACTCCTCATTCCCCAACTTGATAGAATGAAAATAGTAAGAATTTTCACCATCTAGCCATTGAGACTCATGCCTTCTGAAATTGCTGTAGAGAAAAAAAAGTTAAAAAATCCACCTTTGGAGCTTCATTATTTAGGCGATCGCGTGCTGCGTCAAGCTGCAAAGCGGGTTTCTAAAGTAGATGACGAACTTCGCCGGATGGTGCGGGAAATGCTGCAAACTATGTACAGCAAAGATGGCATTGGTTTGGCTGCCCCACAAGTGGGAATTCACAAACAACTAATTGTCATTGACCTGGAACCAGAGAACGCAGCTAATCCGCCTTTGGTGTTGATTAACCCCATCATTAAACAAGTCAGCCATGACATCTCTGTTGCCGAAGAAGGATGCTTAAGCATTCCTAATGTATATCTAGACGTAAAGCGTCCTGAAGTCGTGGAGATAGCCTATAAAGACGAATATGGCCGTCCTCGCACATTAAAGGCTAATGCCCTTTTAGGACGCTGCATTCAGCACGAGATGGATCACCTCAACGGTGTGGTATTTGTAGACCGTGTAGAAAACTCCTTGACTTTAGCCCAGGAGCTATCTAAGAATGGCTTCTCGTATCAAGCGGTGAAACCAATAGCATAGGGGGCTAGTAGTGTATTTAACTCCAAAAAGCAGTTTATTTCTGGGTGGTTCTTGTGTAAGTGCGATCGCAGCTGTTGGTTCGATTTTTGAACTCAGTTACGGACAACCAGATTTGGGTTTCCAAGTCACGGCAATTATCCTCGCATTGAGCATTCCACTCACCGGATTATTTTTCTTTGCCGCAGTGAAGGACGCAAGGGCTAACATGAAATAAGCATCAGGTACATAAAAAAGGTAAAAGGATGAAGGAAAAGGCAAAATTCATTCTTTTACCTTTTATTTTTACTCTGGATCTTCCACTGCCTCTAAAGCTTTCAGCGTTACTAACTACGCTGCGGTTAACCCCGTCACGTCGGTGATACCAACACTCAATTTTTTAGTCCGCGCAGGCGGACTACCCTGCGCGTTCGCTGAAAGCGTTCTCGTAAGAGTAGACGCAAAGCGTCTATGTTTGTGTAGCCGCGTACTCCTGCGGAGAAGCAAGCTACGTGTAGCGTGCCGGAGGCTCTATTCCATTCGCTGGGGATTAAGTTGATTTGGCGAAAAAATTTGACATCAAAAAGCTTTAGTAGTATACTTGTACTATCAAAGTACTTAGGAACTTCCAAATAAAAAAATATTCAATTATTGATTGTGGGGTGGGTAACATGAGCGCCCAGTTTATATGGTGGGCAAGATGCCTACCCTACAAGATTGGATAATTTATCTCTTGTAGTTCCCTTAATTGTTGCATAAACTTTAACACTCCCGATTACGCCAACAGGAGAGCAAAATTAATGAGGCTATCTAAGGTAGACTTGAGCGGTTTAGTAGCGATCGCTCACTCTGATGGATATTTGCAGTTGTTGCTAGATCGAGGTGATGAACTAGAGTTTTTGGAAATTCCGGCACCGATACAAGCTTATGAAGGATTGCAAGAACTAAACGAGGCAATCGCCCAAACGACTGCACTACCCTTTGAAGAACCAATTGCTATGTTACCAGTTAGCTCATCAATGGCGATCGCTGTAGGATACGATCGCGACGAACAAATTTTGCAAGTTGAGTTTCAAAGTGGATCTGTTTATCAGTACTTAGGCGTAGACGAGGATACTTGGGAAGATTTACACGCCTCTGATTCAGTTGGCAGCTTTTTCAATCAAGAGATTAAAGGCAGATATAACTGCGATCGTCTAGATAATGCAGATTATACTATTGACTAAATAACTGCGTTTAGGGTTTTCAATTGGTACGCGATCGAGTACACACAATTCTTGTTGTTACCCAAAGCATTAACAAGATCATACACCAGTGGTATTTTCTTCAGAGACAATAGAGAAAGCCCACATAATCAAACGCAGTTATGACGACTACACTTGTTTCTGCTGTTAAACCAAAAGCCGAAGATAGTTTTGCCATTAGCTTTGCACCATTGTCTCTTGAAGAAATCTATGCCAAGTCTGACGATCCAGCCAACGGTGCTGTGGTTCTGATGAGTGGCGTAGTTCGCAATAAAACTGATGGTAAACCTGTAATTGCTCTAGAGTATCAAGCTTATGAACCTATGGCATTGCAGATATTTTATCAAATTGCTGCTGATATTCGCTTATCTACGTCTGATGTAAATCGGGTAGTGATTCATCATCGCACTGGACGTTTGCAAGTTGGAGAAATTAGCGTTTTAGTAGCAGTGGGTTGCCCTCATCGGAGTGAGGCATTTGAAGCTTGCCAGTATGCTATTGATACCCTCAAGCACAATGCACCTATATGGAAGAAAGAACATTGGGAAGATGGTTCTAGTCGCTGGGTAAGTATTGGTGCTTGCGAACAGTTAACAGAAAATTGTTCTTAGACTAATTCTATGTAAAGCTGTGCTTTATTCATGTAGGGGCAATTCATGAATTGCCCCTACAGTCTATCGTTTTACATCAGTATTTATATTCGCAAAACAACAATTTTTGTTGCATTTGTTTACAAAAACTACATTCCTCTATTGAGGTTTGTAAATAATTTGTATTTCCACAAGGAATATTCCTTTAGACTGATCTTTAACTGAAAAATGTGGGAATAAACACAAATGCATTCGTTAAATATATTTTGTCACGAATTTGTAGTTGCTGTTTCCTTTGTAGCTTGTATTGTTGGACTGGTATTACTGTGGGACAGTAAGCAACAAAAAAGTGACGTGGAAGAAACAGAAGTGATTCTGTTTAGAATGAGCTTTACTTATTGGCTAGTTTACTGTGTAGCTTTTGGCATAGAGAAAATAATTTTACCCGAATGGGCATCTGTAGTTATGACTTTGAAAATAACTACCGCTCTGTCATATTTCTTAACTTTTTCGTGTATTGTTAGTCTGCCACTACACAAATTTGCAGTCCACCGTGTTGAAGAATAGACATTGGGCGTGGGGAACGATCAAGATTTCATTGCGATCGCTAATGCCGTTTCCAGTTCTGACTGCGCCAAAGGAGTTAAAATAAACACTTCTTGTACCGTCTTCCCCTGCCGTGCAATTACTTTATAGCCACCGCGAATCGGTACTGAGACACGGAGTTGCATTTTTGGACAATGACCTCTTGCCCGTCCAATCACTCCCGGCGTTACCGTTTGGATGCCATCCTGCTGACAAAGACGTTCTAAAATTGGGATAAGACCAGAAAGGTGTGTCGAGTGATTCCAAACCAGTCTGGCAGCTTTTTGTGAAGCCGCTCGGAGGGAATCTGCGGTGGGTTTGCCCATAATAATTAAGCTGCTTCTAGAGGTGCCATTGTCAAACCTGCTCGGCGCAGCTGCTGGTGATAAAGTTCCGCAGGTTCTTGAGGTCCGACCCAAACGATCGCTTGACCTTCATAGTGTACCTGATTAGTCAGATCCCACGCGCGATCGCCACTCATTCCCGGAATATATTTCATCAAACATTCAGCCACATGTTGGAATGTATTAAAATCATCATTTAATACAATCACTTTGTAATTCGGATAAGTTTTACGGGTAACTTGACTAGACCGTTCAGGAGTTATAGTTGGTGCTGTGGTCATCCCGTAAACATCTGCTGAAAGGTTCCTAACCATAGAACAATTGGTCAATAAGATTTTACAAAACTACAAGTAACTAGTTTAGTCCATTGTCACTTGTCCATTGTCATTTGTCCTTTGTCCTTTGTTTTAACAAATGACCAATGACAAATGACCAATGACTATCTACCGCCAATTATCCCAGTTTTCGTTAAAAATGGATGTATCGGGGAAAGCAGTGGGGTTGCCATTTTGTTGCAAAAGCCGTTTGAGAGCTTCGAGTTGTGGCTCTTGTTTGGGTAAATCATCGACTAGTTGGTAGGGTGCGATCGCATTTTTGATGGCAAAACTAGCAACAGTTCCCGCAGCTGCGCCAGACGACCATTCAAAGGAATGGACTCGATAGGCAGCAGCAGCAATATGACTAGTAGCAATGCTTTTGCCTCCTACCAGCAAATTATCAATTTTCTGAGGAATCATAGCTCTGAGAGCAATTTGGAAGGGATAAGCTTGGCCAGCACCACGCCTTTCACCTGGACGTTCTGTGTTACCAGGGGCTTCTGGGGGACTATTTACCATACAAGGATGGAAATCTATAGCGTAGTGACCAATACCCACAGCATCGGGGAAGATGGTAGAACGAGTCCGTCGCATTGCTTTGTCTGGTGGGACTTTACCATCAATTACTGATATTGCTTCCAAACCTGCAACTGCTGCTCGTAGCCTCCGATACATATCTGCGGGCAGAGTCTTGGAGTAATACTGATCGTTGTAATCTCGGCGAGAGATATCAATTTCCCAAATACCAAAGCCACCAGGTTGTCCCCAACTGGGGCGGCCAATGATGCGCCGTCCTTCGCGCATATAGGGATATTTGGATAAACCATGAACTGTCCCCATTGGGGAATTTAAACCCGAAACAAAGCGGTTATTGGTTTGCTGCTGCTTTACACCCTCCCCTAGTTGGGAATCTGTAGTCCCAGCTACTAACCAGTAATAGAATGAGAGGGCATTTTCCTCAGCATTGCGGAGGGTTTCTGTCCGCAGTCCCCCCATCCAGCCTCCTGGTTGTAACTGCCCAGTTCCTTGTAACTGTTGGCGACTGTAAACTAGGTTATCCTTAGCTGTTCCGGGGCGGTAGTCGTTACCCCAAGTCCAGTTTTGCATAGAGATATCTCCTGGTGTCGCAGCAGTAAAACTTACACCTCCGAATTTTGCTGGTTTCCCTTTGGTTGGACTCCAAATACGACGATAAGTGAAGACTAAATCAAAGTTAGCCAGTCGGGTTAATTCATAGCTAAAATATGGCGCATATTGTAAATAGAATGGGGGCATTGCCTGCGGTTGCGGTTCCTTAGTTGCCTCCATTGCAAAGGTGTAGGTAAATCCTTGAGGGCAATAAGGGTCGTTATTGGTGCTAGAAGCAGAAGGTTCTAGGTAAGAACGGGCATCAATGCCTAATCGATAGGGAACATCAGCAAGGGCAATAATTTCTCCAGTTTCGCTGGCATCTACGACATACCACTTAGGAGCATCCCCTTTCGCCGCCTTGGGGAGGAAACGGAGAATAGTTTTGGTAAATCGAGATGAGTTTTCGTAACTATAAGAATCTTCAATACTTTGAGACAAAGTAAAGGTGTTGAGAGGTGGTGCGCCTTTTGGTGGTTGATGTTGGATAGCGATCGCACTATTAATTATTTTGCCATCAGCAGCAATTTCCAAATCCTTAATTACCGTGTTGGGAAACCATTGCAACTTCCCTTTGCCCTGCTTTTCGGCATCTTTGAGCATATCGACCAAAATGGCGTGAGCATCGCGGGGAAGAAAGCAGGAGTCACTTACCCAACAATCACCGGGGTTAAGTTTACCGTATTTGCGCCCAATGCGGTTTCGCAATTCTAGGTAGCCACGAGAATAGAATTTGAGAGCCCGTTGGGTAGGGCGTTCATCTAACGCAGATGTCCCTTGAGAAGAAATTTGTCCTCCCAGCCAGTCAGTAATTTCCGTCAGACAAACCGTTCGTCCTGCTAGCAACCCCTCGTAAGCTGTGGCGACACCAGATAGTCCACCACCTACAACTAAAATCTCGCAATTGACACTTTTATCTGGGGTTCTCGGTAGTGTAGCGATCGCCTTTGATGTTGGCGCTGCGATCGCGGGATCAAATGCAACTAAGGTAGATATTAAATTGAAACCGATCAGCGATGTCAAGCTATAAGCTACTTTTTGTCTGTGCTTCATGGTTAAAAAACCGCTCCAAATCCTGTGTCACCTTGTAGAAGGTAGCATCCAGGAAATGTTCATCACAAGTTTATAAGAGTAAATATATTTAAATATAAGTTTTATACCTAAAATACTCAGTATGCCGACTAAATGTACCTTGAAGTTATTAAAACTCAGTTAACAGTGCTGATTGCTGAGTAATTTTTTCCTCATCTATGACACAACGACAGACACAACTATAGGACTCATATTTTAATTCTGAAAACATTCAGTACAACTCACAGAGGCTCCTTAACTGTTGCCTCTTGCCTCTTGTCTCTTAATACAGTTTGGTTAAGACCAAAAAATAAAAATGTGTAGTAGCGTGGCAAGCCTAAAATATTGGGTTCAAACAATCTAGAAAATCCACCAACAAAAAAATATTCTCTGATGACTCAACCCCACACATTAAGCTTGCCGCGCTAGTAGGTTGGGTTGAGGGACGAAACCCAACATTTTTTAGGGTTTGTAGGATTTCACTTCCCTACGGGACGCTACGCGAACGTTCAACTCAACTTACAAATATTCTTAAGAGTAACTAATAATGTTTAGCTGAAACTGTGCTGATTTGATCTCTTTTTCTGAAATTAAAAACTGCTCTTGCTGAAAGTAAACAAGAGCAGTTTTTAATCGCAAAGCCCAAAACAAGAATTTAGGCATCTTCAAGTTCAAATTGAGCTACCGTAACAGCATTAAAAGCGAATGCCAAAACTAATGGCATCGGCGACTGAAACCAAAAGGTAAAAAGAACAGCTATGATTGTGCCAATCACTGCGGACATCGACCACAATCTTTCTTCAAAGGTCAATCCCTTCTCAGCTTTAATCCCTCTGAGAACATTAACTGGGATTGGTTCTGGCATTACCCCACCCGGAGGAAAAGCCCAGAAGTTGTTACGTCGCTCAACAAATAAATCTGTCCAGCCATTTTCTTGGCACCATGCCTCAATCCATTGAAGTGAGTAATGATTCATCATCGGGTTTGGGAGTTCGGTTTGTGGAAGTTGTGTACTCGGTGAATGTAAACTCTTGGAGATTCCTGAAGAACTAACTAATCGCTATAAAATTAACGCTAATTATCCAATTTTGAAGCTTTGTTAAGCACTGGGAACGCTTAGAATTGCGCTCAAACCTTGCTTTCACTAATTAAAAGATTAGCAGTTGATGGGGGCTGTTTAATTTAAAAGACAATAAACTTTACTTGGAAAGTTGTAAGTCAAGAATTGTAAATAAGTTGGTGAGTATTACTGCTTAATAAAACTCTTTATATCCTGAAATTCAAATCTAAAAATGAATAATTGTGAACAAATCAACAAGTGTTAGGCATCGTCTGCTGTAGATATTGTTTTATCAAGCAAAAATATTCCTTTAGAGTTAGAGATTTCAAATTCTCTCATCATTAAGAGTGATATTATGCTCCCCTTCTATGTTTTGCTAAAGCTTGCTTGATGTGACAAGTAATTTATACTCAATCATTGCGATCGCTATTTCGTAATTATCATCCTGCTTTAGTGCGATCGCTCCTAGATTGCCTTTCTCTACCCAAAGTCGCAGGCATAATTTTGCTCAAAGTGAGAAGCTTATACCCTTTTTGCGTTACAAAATATTAAGCAAGGGAAATACACATCCCCCAAATCCAGTAGCAAGGCTGCGAGTCTCAATTAGAATCAGCCAGTCTTGCTAATATTTAAATGCGGTAAGCTTAAATGCAGCGATTAGACACCAAATTGACTCTCGATATATTTTGGCGGCAAGGGTTGGCGTTCCTTCTCGGAATTATTATCTGGTGCGTGGCTGACCCCGCGCTGGCAGTAGACTGGACTCATCCCCTCTCATTTAGCAATGCAGAGTTGTCAAGACGTGATTTTTCTGGTGACAGTTTGCAAGCTGCGGAGTTTTCTAACGCCAATATGGAACTGGCTAACTTTTCAAACGCTGATTTGCGGGGAGCAGTCATGAGTGCTTCGGTGATGACAAAAGCAAATCTCCACGGAGCAGATTTAACGAATGCAATGGTCGATCAGGTAAACTTGACTAAGGCCGATTTGAGTGATGCAGTTTTCAAAGAAGCTCTTTTGCTCCGTGCCATCTTTAATGATGTGAATATAGACGGTGCAGATTTTACAGATGCAATTTTGGATCGGGCACAAATCAAAGAACTGTGTACAAAAGCCAGTGGTGTGAATTCCAAAACAGGTGTGCAAACTCGTGAATCTCTAGGATGTCAATGAAACGTGTTGGTGTAATTGGTGGTGGACAACTTGCCTGGATGATGGCGGATGCAGCAGAGAAGCTAGGAGTAGAATTAGTAGTACAAACTCCTAGCGAACACGACCCGGCCGTGTCAATCGCTCAGGAAACTGTTTTCGCCCCAGTTGATGACGCAAGTGCCACAGAAATATTAGCTCAAAAATGTGATGTTATCACTTTTGAAAATGAATTTGTTAATCTACAAGCTTTATCTCTTTTAGCACAGCAAGGTGTTTTTTTCCGTCCCAGCTTAGAAGCTTTAGCTCCACTTTTAGATAAATATCATCAGCGTTGCTATTTACGCGACTTGGGCTTACCAGTTCCTCAATTTTTCGCCCTTGACGAGGTGGAAAATCTCAAATCAAAAATAGAATATCTAGGTTTTCCAGTAGTTTTGAAATCCCGCCGTCATGGTTATGACGGTCAAGGTACTTTCATAATTCAGGATTTTGCTAGTTTAGAGCAAAAGCTAAGTGATGAAACCACAACACAAACTTTAAATCAATTACTATTCTTGTTAGAAGAATTTGTTCCCTTTGAAAGAGAACTAGCAATAATTGCAGCGCGTTCTGTGGAGGGAGAGATTGTAACTTACCCAGTAGTGGAAACCCAACAAGAACAACAAGTATGTCGGCGGGTAATTGCTCCTGCTGATATTACACCCAATCAAGTAGCAGAAATAGAAGCGATCGCACATACTCTATTAAATAGCCTAGAAGTAGTCGGAATCTTTGGAATTGAGCTATTTCTCAGGCATGATGGCAAAGTGCTGGTAAATGAAATTGCGCCTCGTACCCACAATTCTGGGCATTTTTCTATTGACGCTTGTGAAACCTCTCAATTTGAGCAGCACCTCAGAGCAGTTTGTGGTTTACCTTTAGGGAATCCAGCTTTGCAGTGTGCTGGTGCTGTGATGGTCAACCTGCTAGGGTATGAAAATTCTCACAGCGACTACCAAAGCCAGCGTCAAGAAATAGCGGAGATTCCCCAGGCGCACGTTCACTGGTATGGGAAGACAGAATCACGTCCTGGGCGAAAGTTAGGGCATGTTACGGTTTTGCTGGATAATCAGAATAGAGAATCGGCAAGTGCCATCGCCCACACCATAGAATCTATCTGGTATCCCAGGTAAATTAAGCAGAAACTTTCGATGTTGAACACACAACATCTTTTGAAAAGCTATAATGAGTGAGTTGCACTACGACGTTGGTGACTGCCATCAAGTTTTTTGATCTATGCCTTTAATGACAAGGGAGTCAACTGTTCTCGTGGCAGTATACCGGGCATGTACCCGGAAACTTTAAACGAGGAATTTAGGTTCCCACCTGGATAAACCCAGGTCATAAACTTAGGTAAAACGGCGTCGCGGTGAACTTAAAATTATTAGCTCCCAAAATCAGTTAGAATTTGGGAGCTTTAATTATTTAAATGATTATTACTTGTAGTAAAAACCAGAAATCCTAAACTAACGTGATGTCATGTTTAGTTGAGTACTTATTAAACTTGAATAATTCCACTCCGCTTGTAGAGACGTAGCATTGCTACGTCTCTACATTCATTTTTGGAGATGTATTTTTAACATCTGCTACCAGGTTGTTCAGTACAATATGTTATCGATTCCTTTCTCATCATAAAATTAATTCCTTCTGCTATCTCAAAATAAGTAAACTGACAGTAAATATTGCCATGTTTTTGGGAAAACTAAATAGTGAAGTCTCAAGAATTAAGCCGTATGGTCAGCATTCCCGGATATCACGTTAGCAAAGAACTCTACAATGGTTCTCGAACCTTGGTTTATTGTGCTAATCGAGAAAATGACCAAAAATCTGTGGTGATTAAGCTGATGAAAACTGTTTATCCCAGTTTCATTGAATTGATACAGTTTCGGAACCAGTTCACCATCGCCAAAAACTTAAATCTACCTGGAATCATTCAAACATACAACCTGGAAACCTATCAGAATGGCTATGCGTTAGTGATGGAAGACTTTGGGGGAATTTCTCTCAAAGATTATTTGACCTCTGTAGAGACGCGATATATCGTGTCTCTACAAGAGTTTTTACAAGTAGCGATCGCACTGTGCAATACATTAGATATTCTAATTCGCCATCGGGTCATTCACAAAGATATTAAACCCGCCAATATTTTAATCAATCCACAAACTAAAGAAGTTAAGCTAATAGACTTTAGTATTGCATCTCTGTTGCCACGGGAAACTCAAATTTTGATGAGTCCTAATGTGCTAGAAGGAACACTCAGCTATTTATCACCAGAGCAAACTGGACGAATGAATCGGGGAATTGACTACCGGACTGATTTTTATTCTCTAGGTGTAACTTTTTACGAGTTATTAACAGGGCAATTACCATTTCAATCGCACGATCCGATGGAATTGCTACATTGTCATATTGCAAAACTTCCGCTTTTAGTACATGAGATTAATCCGCAAATTGCGCCTGTACTCTCATCCATTGTGAATAAACTGATGGCGAAAAATGCCGAAGACCGCTATCAGAGCGCATTTGGGCTGAAATATGATTTAGAAAATTGTTTACATCAGCTAAAAGAAACGGGGGAAATTGCAAGTTTTCCAATTGCTCAACGGGATGTGTGCGATCGCTTTATTATCCCAGAAAAACTCTATGGTCGTGAGCCTGAAGTTGAAACTCTTCTCAAAGCCTTTGACCGCGTTACCAACAATCAGACAGAACTAATGTTAGTGGCTGGTTTTTCTGGTATTGGTAAAACTGCTTTGGTCAACGAGGTTCACAAACCCATTGTCCGACAAAGAGGTTACTTTATAAAAGGCAAATTTGACCAATTTAATCGTAATATTCCTTTCTCGGCTTTTGTCCAGGCATTTCGAGACTTAATGGGACAATTGCTCAGTGAAAGTGATACTCAATTGTCAACTTGGAAAAGTGAAATTTTACAAGTGCTGGGCGATCAGGGGCAAGTTATTCTTGAAGTAATTCCAGAACTCGAACAAATTATTGGTCAACAACTACCTGCAACCGAACTTTCACCAAGCGCAGCACAAAATCGCTTTAATTTACTCTTTCAAAAATTCATTCAGGTATTCACCACAAAAGAACATCCACTAGTAATTTTCCTTGATGATTTGCAGTGGGCTGATTCTGCATCACTCAAATTGATGCAGTTGTTGATGAGCGAATCAGGAAGTGGAGCTTTACTTTTAATTGGAGCTTATCGAGATAATGAAGTATCTACCGCGCATCCGTTAATGTTGACTTTAGCGGATATTCGCAAAGCCAATGCTACGATTCATACTATTGCTTTAGCTCCGTTAAATAAAGCTAGTTTAAATCAATTGATGGTTGATACCTTTAGTTGTTCAAGTGAAATTGCCCAACCCCTAACGCAACTCGTCTATCAAAAAACTCAAGGCAATCCATTTTTTGCAACGCAATTTCTCAAAGCATTATATGAAGATGGACTGATTACTTTTAATTTTACTCACAGTTACTGGCAATGTGATATTGCTGCTGTGAAGGCACTTGCTCTGACCGATGATGTGGTAGAGTTCGTAGCGCTACAGTTGCAGAAGTTGCCAACAGCAACGCAAAATGTGTTGAAATTAGCCGCATGTATTGGCAACCAGTTTGATTTGCTAACCTTAGCAATTGTTTCTGAACAATCGGAAATTGAAACAGCAGCATCTTTATGGAAAGCTTTGCAAGAAGGGTTAGTTTTACCTACTAGCGAAGTTTATAAATTCTTTCAAGATAGTGGGCATGATTGTAACTCAAATCCTCTAAATTCCAATTTACAAGTCCCTATCTACAAATTTTTACACGATCGCGTGCAGCAAGCTGCCTATTCGCTAATTCCAGATAAAGAGAAACAATTTACCCATCTTAAAATTGGCCAATTACTCTTGCAAAATACTTCTGAGTCTCAGCAAGAGGAGCGAATTTTTGAGATTGTCAGTCAGTTGAATTGTGGAATAGCGCTAATCACCCAGCCAAGTGAACGTCAACAATTAGCTCAGTTAAATTTGAATGCTGGTCGAAAAGCGAAAGAAGCTACTGCTTATGGTGCAGCAATTCATTATCTCAAGTCGGGAATGCAATTGCTGACAATTAATAGTTGGAAAATCGCCTATGAACTGACTCGAAGTTTATACGAAGAAGCTGCCGAAGCTACCTTTCTCAACAATGAATTTGAGCAGATGGAATCTCTTATCCAGGTTGTCATGGAAGAAACAACCACCTTACTGGATAGGGTGAAAGTTTATGAAGTGCAACTCCAAGCCGATCAGGTGCGGAATCAATCATTCAAAGCGATCGCAACTGGGCGTGAACTTCTCGCTCAACTTGGGGTAACATTACCTGAATCAGTAACACCTCCAGACATTCAGCAATCTGTAGTCAACACGCTCTCCACCTTGGCTGGCAGAAGTATTGAGGGCTTAGTTGATTTGCCATTGATGAATGATCCCAAAGCTTTGGTTGCTTTGCGGATTATGGCTAGCATCGCTCCCGCCATCCATCAGGCTGCGCCTTATCTATTCCCAATTATTGCCTGCGAAGAGGTGAATTTATCTCTTAAATACGGCAATGCACCACTTTCTGCACCAGGGTATGCAGATTTTGGAATTGTACTTAATATTTGTAATCAACTCGAGTCAGGCTACGAATTTGGCCAGCTAGCTTTAATGCTTGTAGATAGATTTCAAGCAAAATCTGTTCAAAGCATGACTCTATTTAAGGTGGGTGCATTGAATCAATTTAATAAACAACATGTTCGCACCTCAATTAGTTTATTACAGGAATCTCATAGTCTTGGATTAGAAACAGGCGATTTTTTTCATGTGCTGACATCGATGATTTTCAAGTTATTTTATGTCTATTTAAGTGGCACAGAAGTTTTGGAAATTCTCTTAGCAGACATCAAAGCCTATGAGTCTAATTTTGACCGAAATCAGCGCTTACTAACTTGGTCGAATATAATTTGTCAAAGTATTAACAACTTAACCGAATCTAGTGATAATCCAGAGTGCTTCATTGGTGAAGATTATCAAGATGAACAACTATTATCTGCGCTCATTAAAGAAAATGACGAATTAACACTCCATGTATTTTTCCTAAGTAAATTAACACTCAGTTATTTGTTTGAGAATTTTCCGGCAGCAGTTGAAAATGCAAATCAGGGAGAGCAATACCTTAACGGTGGCGCAGGAATGTTATCTGTGCCTGTTTTCTACTACTACGATTCTTTATCTCGGCTTGCTGTCTATCCAACGGCGGAACCATCTCAACAAGAGCAATTACTCTTAAAGGTTGGCGAAAATCAGGAAAAATTGCAGTTTCGAGCCAACTTTGCACCGATGAATTTCCAGCACAAATTTGATTTGGTGGAAGCAGAACGCCATCGGGTTCTGGGCGAAAAAATGGCAGCAATGGAACTGTACGATCGCGCCATAACTCTAGCGAAAGAAAACGAATATATCCAAGAAGAAGCTTTGAGCAATGAGCTAGCTGCCAAGTTCTACCTAAACTGGGGCAAACAAAAAATCGCCCAAGTTTATATGCAAGAAGCTTATTACTGTTATGCTCGTTGGGGCGCTAAAACCAAAACTGAGGATTTAGAAAAACGCTATCCTCAACTTCTAGCTCCCATCTTACAAGGGCAGCATCATCACTTACAACTGAGTTCAACCATTGATGGCTCGTCATTCCCACATCAAACCATCCACACAAATCTTTCTAGCAGCAGTATTTCTGAAGCCCTCGATTTTGCCACCATCTTTAAAGCCGCACAAGTTCTCTCCAGTGAAATTCAATTAGAGCAATTGCTCGCTACTCTTTTGCAAGTGGTAATGGAAAATGCTGGAGCGAAAAAAGCTGCCCTACTTGTACTCGAACAGGGCAACTTAGTGGTTAAAGCTGTAGCCACCATCAATGAAGGGGTGACTCTAGTATCTGTACCATTGTCAAGCAGCCAAAACATTCCGATCGCATTGGTAAACTATGTCAAACACAGCTTAAAAACTGTGGTGCTGGATAATGCAACAGTAAAAAACGATTTTATTACTGACCAATATTTGATGCAGCAACAACCCAAAAGTGTGTTGTGTACGCCGATTTTGCGTCATGGCCAATTAATCGGGTTACTATATCTGGAAAATAAGTTAACGATTGGCGCATTTACAAGCGATCGCACCGAAGTTATCCAACTGCTATGCGCTCAAGCCGCCATCTCTCTAGAAAATGCCCGTCTTTATCAAGAATCTCAAAATTATGCTCATCAACTAGAGCGATCGCTACAAGAACTAGAGCATACCCAACTACAAATGGTGCAAAATGAAAAAATGGCAACCTTGGGTAATTTGGTTGCTGGGGTGGCACATGAAATTAATAATCCCATTGGATTTTTGAAAGGCAGCCTTAACAATGCCGAAGAGTATATTCAAGACTTACTCGCCCATATCCAATGCTACCAACAACATCATCCCACTTCTGCGATCGCAGTCATTGAGCATGGCGAAGAAATTGACCTAGAATTCTTGACTCAAGACTTACCAAAACTCGTAAGCTCAATGAAGGTGGCAAGCGAACGGATTAAAGACATTAGCATTAGTCTTCGCACTTTCTCCAGAGCCGATACAACCGAAAAAGTTGCTTGTAATCTCCACGAAGGGATTGAGAGTACGCTGTTGATTTTGAAGTATCGCCTCAAAGCTAACGAAAAGCGTCCAGCAATTGAAGTTATCACCGAATACGGTAAATTACCACTAGTAAAGTGCTTTTTAGGACAATTAAATCAAGTATTTATGAACATCCTTGCTAATGCAATTGATGCCTTAGATACATCCAGTGAGGGGCTTTCTTTTGCTCAAGCGCAAGCCAACCATCACCAAATACTGATTCACACTGAAGTATCCAGTGACAACAAGGTGACAATTCGCATCAAAGATAACGGTCAGGGGATGCCAGAGGAGATTAGAGCAAGGATCTTTGACCACCTGTTTACCACAAAAGAGGTTGGGAAGGGAACAGGATTAGGATTAGCGATCGCTCGTCAAATTGTCGAGGAAACCCATAATGGGCGGTTGAGGTGCAATTCTGTACTTGGTGAAGGAACAGAATTTGTCATTGAAATACCGGTGTTTTAACTACAGTGTTTTACAAATACATAAGGTACACCGCCTCCCCAACCCTCCTCTTGGTAAGGGGCTACGGTGTACACAAGTCGGAAATAATAGTTTGTCAAGGAATAATTGACGAGTACATTCTTTGTAGAGACGGCGATTTATCGCATCTCTCTAACGTGTCAGTTTTTCAGACGCGTTGAAATCTGCTGTAATATTGCGATTTTCCTCTCAATGCATAAAGCTTCTAATTTTTCGGTAATCTGGAGGACAGCAATAGCACAATTTTACTAAATCTGTATCACTTGATTCTAAATGAGGTATCGTTCAGAGTTAAGATGACACAATTGCATTGAATTGTGGTTAAAGCTACAAAAATTGTTAAAACAACTAACTAATACCGTATTTCCAGCCTCAGTCTTCCGACTAGAGAGTGGTTTAACTTTTATTCATCAAGAGATTCCCACGACTCCTGTAGTTGTGGCTGATGTTTGGGTGCGTGCTGGAGCAAGCTTAGAGCCAAAACCGTGGTTTGGGATGGCGCACTTTTTAGAACACATGATTTTTAAAGGTACGGCAACGCTTCCCCCTGGAATGTTCGATTCCAAAGTTGAAAACCGGGGTGGCGTAAGTAATGCGGCGACAAGCTATGATTATGCTAATTATTCACTCACCACAGCCGCCCCTTATTTAAAGGATACTTTGCCCTATTTGGGCGAATTACTGCTCAATGCGGCAATTCCAGAAGACGAATTTAGCCGCGAACGGGATGTGGTGCTAGAGGAAATTCGCTCTTGTCAGGACGATTCCGACTGGATAGGATTTCAAGCTCTGATTCAAAGCATCTATCCACATCACCCTTACGGGCGTTCTGTGTTAGGTACTGAGCAAGAACTGATGCAGCAGTCTCCAGAAGCAATGCGCTGTTTTCACCATGCCCACTATCAGCCGGAAAATATGACAGTGGTAATTGCCGGGGGTATAGCCCAGCAACCAGCTTGGGAATTAGTAAATCGTTCATTTAGTGATTTTGCCGAACGCTCGAATTGTCCGCAGTTTGAGAAAGTTACAAAGCCAGTAATAACAGGAATTCACCGTCAAGAACTGTGTTTACCACGCATAGAGCAAGCACGATTGTTGATGGCGTGGTTAGTTCCAGGAGTAGAAGAAATTCGCACTAGCTATGGTCTAGATTTATTGTCAGTGTTATTGGCAGAAGGGCGGACTTCGCGTTTAGTGCGTGATTTGCGAGAAGACTTGCAATTGGTACAAGGAATTTATAGTAGTTTTTCTCTACAACGGGAATCAAGTTTATTTACAATTACTGCCTGGTTAGAACCAGAAAATTTAGAAGAAGTTGAGTCTTTAATTTGCGCTCATTTAGATGATTTGCAGACTCGAGGAATTAGCGAACAAGAACTTGCCCGTACACGCAGGTTGCTATGTAATGAGTATGCGTTTTCTACCGAAACACCAAATCAACTGACAGGGCTTTATGGATATTACAATACCATCGCCCAAGCTGAATTGGCTGTGACATATCCCCAGCAGATTAAGTCTTTTGATGCCCAAGAATTGCAAAAATTAGCTAAACAATATCTCTCACCGCAGAATTATGCGGTTACTGTACTTAAACCGTGTTAGTCATTAGTCATTAGTCATTAGCAAAAGACAACTGACAAATGACAAAGGACAAATGACAAATGACAAATGACAAAGGACAAAGGACAAATGACAAATGACAAAGGACAAATGACAACCTTGCTGCAAAAATCGCCTATCCATCGTACCGTATTGAATAATGGCATTGTCATGCTGGCAGCAGAAAATCCTGCTGCGGATATTATTGCAGCGCGGATCTTTGTGCGTGCCGGTAGTTGTAACGAAAACCGGGAGCAAGCAGGGTTGGCGCATTTGCTATCAGCAGTGATGACAAAGGGATGCGATGGACTTTCTAGCTTAGAAATTGCGGAAAAAGTCGAGTCTGTAGGAGCAAGTTTGAGTGCGGATGCTGGCACTGATTATTTTTTGCTATCTTTCAAAACGGTTACATCGGATTTTGGTGAAATTTTAGCATTGGCGGCGCAGATTTTGCGATCGCCTACTTTCCCCGAAACTCAAGTAGAACTAGAACGCCGTTTAGCACTCCAAGATATTCGTTCACAAAAAGAGCAACCGTTCAATGTCGCCTTTGAACAAATGCGGCAGGTAATGTATCAAAATCATCCCTACTCTATGTCAGTGTTGGGAGATGAAACTAGTATGAGTAGTTTAACTCGTGCGGATTTGGTAGAGTATCATCAAACTTATTTTCGTCCAGATAATGTAGTAATTAGCATTGCTGGGAGAGTCACACCTACAGATGCAACAGCGTTGGTGGAAGAAGTTTTTGCTGATTGGCAAGCGCCAGCCCAAGCACTGCCAATACTGAATTTACCTGAAATTAAAGTGGAACCGCAGGTAAAGGTTAAGCCAGTACAGACACAACAATCAATCGTGATGCTCGGTTATTTAGGAACATCGGTCAATTCTGTTGACTACGCCGCCCTGAAGTTGCTGTGTACTTACTTGGGAAATGGGCTTTCTAGCCGCTTGTTTGTCGAATTGCGCGAAAAACGCGGTTTAGCTTATGAAGTATCCGCTTTTTACTCCACAAGGCTATTTCCAGCCTCATTTGTAGTTTACATGGGTACAGCACCGGAGAATACCAGCATTGCCCTAGAAGGACTGCGTACAGAAGTAGATTTATTGTCTACCACTGAAGTCTCTGAAAGCGCCCTCCAAGCTGCGAAAAATAAAATTCTGGGGCAGTACGCCTTGGGTAAACAAACAAACGGGCAAATTGCTCAGATATATGGCTGGTATGAAATTTTGGGCTTAGGAATTGATTTTGATACCAAGTTTCAAGAATTGATTGCGGCGGTGAGTGCCAAAGATGCGATCGCTGCCGCTAGTAAGTATTTAAAATCACCTTATTTATCTTTAGTTGGTCAAGAAGAAGCAATTAATCGAGCGATCGCGTAATTAAAACTGTGCGGAGTCGGTAGTGTACTCCTACGGGAAGCAAGCTCAAGCTACGCGTAGCGTCTCTCAGAGAAGACATCGTAAATAGAGCAGCTGTTTTTTAGACCAAGCGGCTGTACCATTAGCATGAGAATATTCTGGGAGTAAATTCCATGCAAAGCAGCCTGACAGCAAGTATTTTGAGTTACTTAAAATTACTAGACCCCACTGTAAATCGCTGTGGAATGGAAAAACGGCAAAAAAGTTGGTGGACAAAGAGGTCTAAATCTTTCTCAGCCATTGAAATACTCTTGTTATCCGCAACGCCTCTGCTTATTGCCTCAACGCCTTTAATATCAATAGCAGCGCCACAAACAATTGCCCAAATAAATTCTGGAGATAGCATCAGCCGCCCTAATCTCAAAGTTGGTAGCCAAGGCGAACGCGTATCTGAACTTCAGGCAGCTCTGAAACTTTTGGGTTTTTACTCTGGTGCAGTAGATGGTATTTATAGTGAGAATACAGCCAGTGCTGTTGCCCGTTTTAAACAAGCAGCTGGCTTGAATCCAGATGGCATTGTTGATGCCAGCACTTGGCAAAGACTTTTCCCTAATCAACCAGTAGCAGCATCAACTATCCCTTCATCCCAGCCAAGATTTAACTCAGCTACAAATTTTCCTGTTCCAACCCAGGCTAGCAGCCTCACCAACGTTGCAAATCCTAACCCCAACCCCCCAAGACAAGCTGCAACACAAGTTGCGACTAGCCCTGAGCCAAGACCTACTACCCCAAAAAAAGCTGTAACACAAGTTGCAACTAGCTCTGAGCCAAGACCTGCTACACCAAAAAAAGCTGTAACACAAGTTGCGACTAGCCCTGAGCCAAGACCTGCTACACCAAGAAAAGCTACAACTTCAAGCACACAAAAAACGCCAAATGGTACTACATCAACTGCTAGAACTCAGTCAGCTACACGGACTGGGCAAACTACTAGAACTCAGAAAAACACACCTACTCAGCGAACTCCTGGTATTCAATACACCTCCGAAGGATTGCCAATTTTACGTATAGGGTTACGTGGTTCTGAAGTTGTTAAGTTGCAACAACAACTGAAAAAGCTTGGTTTCTTGAAAGGCGATGCCGATGGAGACTTTGGTGAGACAACCGAAACTGCTGTGAAAGCAGCACAAAAGCGGTATGGTTTAGAAGCTGATGGTGTAGTTGGTGGCTCTACCTGGGAGGTTCTTTTGCGGCGTTAGCCTTACTAGGGAGCATAGCCAGCGTCTTTTTTGGTCTGGGGAAAGGTTAAAGGGCAATGGGGAAAAGGAAATTCAAACCCTTTCCCTTTCCCCTTTCCCCCAAAACCCGAAAAGTATTGGGTACAAAGGTTTTTTAACTTCAATAAACCTCTGTAGGGGTTTTGCGCTTCACAGCATTTTTTATCAAAACAGAATTCAGGAGTCAGGATGGGCTAAACGCCCCGCTACCGCTAACAGGATTTAGTTGGGTATTGTGACTGAGAAAGGGATGCTTCGGAGTGTAAAGCCTGTGGCATAGCAACTCTTAGAGAGTATCTTGATTCTGACCGGAGCTTTCGGAGTCTCCGGCTCCGCTCCCGTTAGCGTACTCTTACGGAGAAGCAAGCTACACGCATCGTCTCGTAAAGAAGCGGGGCGTAGCCCATTCTAACTTCTGAATTCTTCTTTATGAATTTAATCCGGTACATCCTGCAATACGATAAAGATACACCGATTAGAAATATCTCTCTATGCCAGGACAGAAAAATTACATTACTTTTGGGCTGACAAAAGATAATGGCAACTTTATGAGTCAAGCAGAAAGACACATCATAGTGCTACAAATCACAACTGGCAACAGTGAAATTAATTAAACTTACTGCTAATTCCTCTAAAAAAACTTATGCAACACTTTTTATTAACTTGGCTCGGTACTGCGGTGGCGTTATTTATTACTGCTAATATCGTTCCGGGATTCTTTATCAAGAATTTTGTGGTTGCCTTAGTCGCTGCCCTGGTTATTGGTTTGGTTAACGCATTTATTAGACCAATTTTGCAAATTTTGACCTTTCCGATTACCTTGCTCACCTTTGGTCTATTTACATTGGTAATCAATGCTTTAACACTTTGGTTGGCAAGTGCCTTAACCCCTGGTTCTGGTTTTGAGATTCAGGGCTTTTTACCTGCTTTGTTAGGTTCAATCGTGCTAGCTATTGTTTCTAGCATAATTAACTATTTGTTGAGAGTTGTTGACTAGAAAAATTAGTTAATTTTTGTAATACTCATAATATTTGAGGCTTGGGCAACAGCTAACGTTACAGCTCCTGGTTGCCCTCGTAGCTGGAAAATTTGTTTAGGAACTAACAACGTCACTCCCAATGCTTCTGTGCTGGCAAAGGGGGAAGCAGGCCGCAACGAGGCTTGAGTTGCTGCAAGAATAGCAGCTGCCTCTGCTACGCTAGGTGTACCCACTTTGTGGTCAGTAATTGTGGCAGGGTTGGGGACACAGACCGAGCAAAGAATTTCCGCAGAAAAGGTTTTTAGGGGGAAATTGCGTAGGTGGCAAAGTTCTATTAAACCAACTTCCGAGGCTTTAGTGTCAATGGTAGCAATCCCTGCGATCGCACTTTGAAAAAGTTGATTTTCTTGAAAGGCTTGCTCAATAGCCCAATCAATCAATTGCCATGAGGTTCCCCGCTTACAACCGATTCCTACCCAGAAAACCTGTTGCACTTGGTGTATTTCCTTAATTCAATTCTTCAAGGTTTGGTGTTGGCTTATAGGAAGCGATCGCACTTTGGCAATCGCTCCCCCAATTATCGAAAAACGCAAACTTTCCCTACATTAAATATCCCGTTTTTTCAAGTAGAAGCTTTCACCGCCGCTTCTGCTTGGGAATGCAATAACAAACCGTATTCCAAGCCCTCCACCACCGCTTGATAGGAAGCCTCCAAAATATTGGTGGAAACCCCTACTGTCGTCCAGCGTTGACGACCATTGCCTGATTCTACCAACACACGGGTTTTTGCCGCAGTCCCCGTATGTCCGTTGAGAATCCGCACTTTGTAGTCTGTCAAATCAAAGGTTGCTATTTGGGGATAAAAATTCACCAAAGCCTTGCGTAAAGCCGCATCCAAGGCGGCAACGGGGCCGTTACCTTCCGCCGCCTCCAGAATATTTTTGCCGTCAACAGCGATTTTGACTGTAGCTAGGGCGTTACTAGTTTCTTTTCCCTCAACCAAGTCACAGTGGACTTGAAAACCTTTGACTTCAAAAAACTTCTGGCGACCTCCCAAAGCTTCGTGCATCAGTAGCGCAAAACTGGCCTCTGCTGCTTCAAATTGAAATCCTTCACTCTCCAAATCTTTGAGACGCTGGAGAATTTCCTTGGCTTCTGCCTTGAGTTGATCGAGGTCAATCCCAAAACTGCGGGCTTTGGCTAGAACATTGCTAAGTCCAGACTGTTCAGAAATCACAATGCGGCGATGATTCCCGACTTGTTCCGGCTGAATGTGTTCGTAAGTCAGGGGATTACGTTCTACAGCTGATACATGAATACCACCCTTGTGGGCAAAAGCCGAAAGTCCCACAAAGGGAGCGTGTTCATCTGGCGCGAGGTTGACCACTTCACTAACAAAACGACTAGCTTCTGTAAGTTGTGTTAGCTGGTCTTCTGTGATACAACTGTAACCCAGCTTCAGTTGTAAATTGGGAATTAACGAACAGAGGTTAGCATTACCGCAACGTTCACCGTAACCATTAATTGTGCCCTGTACCATCTTTGCCCCTGCCATCACGGCGGCTATTGCGTTAGCAACCGCCATTTCTGAATCGTTATGAGTATGAATTCCGATTTGGGGAATTATCCTTTGTCCGTTGTCCTTCGTCATTGTTTCTTGACAAATGACAAATGACAAATGACTACTGACATCTTGAACAATTTGCCCAATTTCATGAGGTAAAGTGCCGCCATTGGTATCACAGAGGACTAGCCATTCAGCACCAGATGCGATCGCAGCCTCTAATGTTTGTAAAGCATAATCTGGATTGTGCTTATAACCATCAAACCAATGTTCGGCATCGTAGATAATGCGACGACCTTGAGAACGGAGGTACTCAATGGTGTCACGAATCATCGCCAAATTTTCTTCTAATGTCGTTTTGAGGCTAGTTGTGACATGTAAATCCCAAGACTTACCAAAAATCGTTACCCAGCGAGTTCCCGCAGCCAAAATATCCTGTAGCATCGGTTCGGTTGCGGCAGTGGAGTTGGGCCGTCGAGTCGAACAAAAAGCCACAATTTCAGCTTGTTTTAGCGGATCTTCTTGGAGTTGCCAGAAAAATTGTACATCCTTGGGATTAGCACCAGGCCAACCGCCTTCAATGAAGGGAACTCCCAGTTGATCGAGTCTTTTGGCAATGCGTAACTTATCTTCTATCGATACAGATAGCCCCTCGCGCTGAGTGCCATCCCGTAATGTAGTGTCATAGAGCCAAAGTTGAGGTGAGGAATTTGTGGTCATAAAACTGGGACCGACGAGACAACTTTCGAGGCAATGTGTCAATATACAACAAAAAGCCAGTTTGGCAATTTAAAAATGCCTAAAGTACTAGCTGAAGGTAAAACAATTCAGTGCGTAAGCGGAAGCAATCTCCGAACAATTTTGCTGCAAAATGGTATTCACCTCTACAATGACGGTGCTAAGGGAATAAACTGTCGGGGGATTGGCAGTTGCGGAACCTGTGCGGTTAAGGTAGAGGGCGAAGTATCAGCAGCGAATTGGCGAGATCGAGCCCGGCGTTCGCTTCCTCCCCATTCTCCTACAACAGACTTGCGTTTAGCCTGCCAAACTCAGGTTTTAGGCGATGTGAAAGTGACAAAGTTTGATGGATTTTGGGGACAAGGTTCTCGAATAGTGTGGACACCAAAAGGTTAAAAAGGAGTAAGACAAGATGGGTAGATGGACACCCCTAATTTTAATGGCTGGAGGTTTGGCCATTCTGCTTGGTACATTACTAGGCATCAATTTTCCTATGGGCGTGCAAAGTGCTAACGCTCCCAGCGGTAAAGCAGCAAAAGTTCTGCCAGCTAATATCAATGTTAATAGCAGTGCTGGCAGCAAAAATGAAGAAACTGCAACGGAAGGAAACGAAACAACCGAAACAACCGAAACCAACGAAAACAGACGCGGTATTGTAGCCCCAAGACCTGACAACAGAAGCAGCGTTGCTCAGAATCCTTCTGATGACTCAACATCACCTGCTGACAGTACAACAGACAGCAGTACAGATAGTTCCGAAAACACGCCATCCACCGATGTCAATCAAGGCAACGAACCAATTCGCGCCTTGTGGTAAGGATATATCCGTCTTTAGTTACGAGTTATAAGTTATAAGTTATGAGTTAATTAGTTATGAGTTATTAGTTATGTACTAATGATAAATGGCTAATGATAAATGACTAATGACTAATGACTAGTGAGATCGTAATTATTGGTGGCGGCGTTATTGGTTTAGCGATCGCTATTGAGCTAAAAATGCGCGGGACAAACGTCACCGTGCTTTGTCGTGACTTTCAAGCAGCCGCTACCCACGCCGCCGCCGGGATGTTAGCACCAGACGCGGAAAACATCACTAATGAGGCAATGCGTTCATTGTGTTGGCGATCGCGTGCTTTATATCCCGACTGGACAACTAAACTAGAAGAACTAACTGGTTTAAATACCGGCTACCGTGCCTGTGGTAT
>NZ_JADEXU010000351.1 GCF_015206895.1 Nostoc sp. LEGE 12450
TTTCTACGAGCTTATCCTTACTATCTCGCTCACTACGCCTGATACTGTCCACCACCATCCCCTGTGTTTCTATCAGCGTTGCACGCTCATGTGCGACTTTATTGCTTACCCAAAAACCACTAGCAATGAACACCAATCCAATTACCAGTCCTATAATTGCACTTAATTTATCGTCAAAAGTACTTTGGTGAGGTTTGAAATTCATGGGTTTGACAGAAGCACAAGAATTAACTAATACACGCGATTCAGTATCATATAGTTTAGAGCTATAAAGCTTCCTATTGATTCATTTTTACAAATTATTATCTTTTTCTCTCCATTTATTCCAAGTTTTTACACCTCTCTTTAGTATTGCCAAATGCTCCTCATTCGCCATCGCCAGTTACTCCCCTGCTCCTCTGTAGCAACTGAACTACTCAACATCCTGCCATCCCTCTAAAGTCGCTAAAAGTATATTCACAAGAGGATGATCCACAAGTTCCTTCAATGCTTCTGTTCCACCAGCTTTCAACGCCCCAATTACCCGCGCTTTCAAAGTAGGATTACTATCAATTTGCTTGAGTGCTTCTGTGACTGCTATCTGTTTTTCTAGTGGAGTATTAGTAGGGTAAGCCTGCCCTAATTGGTTGAGAAGCTGCTGAATCTCTGCTGCGGCTTCTGCGAAATTCTGGCGTTGCTCTGTGGAGTAGTTGGTGATGTTGCCACCGATTTTGTGCGCGTTTACGGTATCAGCATTGATTAGACCACCTGCAAATTGAGCGCCTTGTAAGTTGAAATTAGAACTTTTATTACTTACCCTTTGTTGGTTGTTTTCACCCTGAACATTATTAATATCGCCATCAACTGAACCACCAACTGAAAAGCCACCGGGATTGTTAGTCATAAAACCTACCTGTTCAACGTTTGAATAAAAGCTAGGACGCTGTAGTGCTGTCACTACCATATTCTGTAAATCAGCAATTCTGCGATCCTTCTCAGCGATAAGTGCTTTAACTTCTTGTTCTGCCAGAGCTTTTAGCTGATTATAAGTAGCGAAATACTCCGCACTTAGTTGCGATTTATCGGCTGCGATCGCTGTTTTGGCACGGAGTAGATATTTGTCCTCACCACGTACTTCCATTCCAACAATCCGCAAATCTGCTTCGGGGTTATTTTCTGCTAACTGCTTGAAGGATATAGTGATCGCTGTCCGCTTGCTACACTGCAATCATGGTGATGGCTTTTAGCAAGCTCTCTGGTGCGTTATATTCCATCTTTGACTGAAAACTCTGCACTTAGTTCTGATTTTGACATTTAAATTTTTAGGTGTAAGATAATAAAATCTGGAAATCAAAAAATTATAAATAAATATTAAGAGTAAAAAATTTGTGAGTAATAGCGATCAATCTGACCTTCGCCAAGAAATCAAGCTAACGAGTATTGAACAGCTTTACCAGATTAAGGATGAGAGCGGACAACCTATAGCTTATGAGGAAGCTGATGGGCGACAGCTATTTAATCATTACCGCCACAACCTCACTAATTATGACCAAGTTCTTGATGATATTCGTGCTGAACAAGGTTATCTAACAGGTAGGCAAGAAAAGAAAGCATCTGTAGCGGCTGCTGAACAAGTCCTTGAAAAATACCGTGATGAACATATTAAAGTTATCAAGGATAGTCAAAAGAAGGGGAACCTGCTTAAAACTATAATGCAAAAAGCTGGTGTTGGTACTGCCTCTGCTGTAGTCACTTTCCTCGACTCTTGTTCAGAAAAAATTAAGGAAGTGAGCAAACTAGAGAATAGTCAGCGCACTTTACAGACATGGAATGATACCTACCGAGTACAGCGTGAACTAGTCAAAAAACTGCTGATTGATGAGGGTGTATCTCCAGACACGATTAGTAAAGTCAATAAGATTTATAGTACGCGTTCAGTTAATAAGGCCGTCGAATTAGGCTCAAAACTCTTCAATTTAGAAAAGTCTGAAATTCTCACCTTAGTCAAGTCTGCTATTCGGTATAGAAAACTTTGACCGGGAGCAATATCATGAAAATGCAGGATATCAAGCAGGAAGTTTTCAGCCTGACCTGCACTACTAACACTCAGCAGCTTAAGAAAGAGCGTCCCGATCTAACTCAGGGTCGGGATTTACGCTACAAAGAACAGTGGGTTGAGATTCAAAGAAAAGTTAAACGCCTACAGGAACAGGGACAAGATATGTCTCTGGAGGACATTGAGCAATCAGAGCAAATGCTAAAAAACTCTCTATTTGAAATAGGTCATATTGCAGGTTTAAGCAATGACCAAATTGAGATTCATTGGCAGCGTATCAAGCTTGCATCACAATTTGGAGACGTGCATATAGAAGAGTTGTAATAATGCTTCCTATTACTCAGCTAGAACACCTTCCAAAAATAAGTGGCATATATAAAGTTTTAGATGCTAATGGGAATGTCATTTATGTAGGGCAAGCAAAAAATATTCATAGCCGATGGAATAATGGTCATCATAAACTTAGCGAGATTATCGCAGAGTATGGCATAGAAGTTTATATTGATTGGGCTGAAATTCCAGAATGGTTATTAAATCGTGCTGAAAATGCTACTACCTCTTTCTATCAACCCAAGCTCAACTCAAAAACTCCCCCTGTAGTTTAGTAGACTTGTCGCTAAATAAAAGTTAAAAAATGATGAAATGAAATTCTAGACTTTGCTTATCAAAATTATGCAGCCATTAAGTAGAAATTCCAAAGTCCGGCTGCAATCAGCATGAAGCGATCATCTA